>BQJV01000209.1 GCA_021604885.1 Acidimicrobiales bacterium | reverse complement strand
GTTGACGCCCTGCTTCAGCAGCTCGGTGAGGCGGTAGCCCCGCTCGAGCTGCGCCTTGGACACGGCGTCGAGGTCCGAACCGAAGGCGGCGAACGCCTCGAGCTCGCGGAACTGCGCAAGGTCGCCCTTGGGCGTGCCGGTCGCGGTCTTCATGGCCTTCACCTGCGCCGCACCACCCACGCGGGACACCGAGATGCCGACGTCGACAGCCGGACGGATACCGGACTTGAAGAGGTCGTCCTGCAGGAAGATCTGACCGTCGGTGATCGAGATCACGTTGGTCGGGATGAACGCCGACACGTCGCCGGCCTTCGTCTCGATGATCGGGAGGGCGGTGAGTGAACCGGCGCCGAGCTCGTCGGAGAGCTTGGCGGCCCGCTCGAGCAGACGGGAGTGCAGGTAGAAGACGTCGCCGGGGAAGGCCTCGCGCCCCGGCGGACGACGCAGCAGCAGCGACACCTGGCGGTAGGCCTCGGCCTGCTTCGAGAGGTCGTCGTAGATGATGAGCGAGTGCTCACCGTTCTCCATCCAGTGCTGGCCCATGGCGCAGCCGCCGTAGGGAGCGAGGAACTTGAACGGTGCCGGATCGGACGCCGGGGCGACCACGACGGTGGTGTACTCCATCGCGCCGAGCTCTTCGAGCGTGGCGACGGACTGGGCGACCGTGGAGGCCTTCTGGCCGATCGCCACATAGATGCACTTCACCCCGAGACCCTTCTGGTTCAGGATCGTGTCGAGGGCGATGGTGGTCTTGCCGGTCTTGCGGTCGCCGATGATGAGCTCGCGCTGGCCACGGCCGACCGGGATGAGCGAGTCGATCGCCTTGATGCCGGTCTGCATCGGCTCGTGCACGGGCTTGCGACCCGTGATGCCGGGGGCCTGGATCTCCATGCGGCGGGGTTGGACGTTGGTGAGCGCGCCCTTGCCGTCGATCGGCTCGCCGAGCGGGTTGACGACGCGACCGAGGAGGCCGTCGCCGACCGGCACCGAGAGGATGTCGCCCGTGGCGACCACGGTCTGACCTTCCTCAATGCCTTCCACGTCGCCGAGGACCACGGCGCCGATGGAGTCCTCGTCCAGGTTGAGCGCCAGGCCGATGAGGCCGTTCTCGAACCGGAGCATCTCGTTCACTGCGGCGTCGGGGAGACCCGAGACGCGGGCGATGCCGTCGCCGACCTCGAGCACGCGGCCCACCGTGGTCTGTTCGACCGACGGGGAGAACCCTTCCAGGTTCGCCCTCAGGGCGGCGGTGATCTCGTCGGTGTTGATCTGCAGATCAGCCATGTTGTTCTGTATCTCTCTCTGCGAAATATGCAGGTCAGCCGAGGTGGCTCTTGACCTGTGCGAGGCGGCTACGGACACTTCCATCGATGACGGTGTCACCGATCGTGGTCACCACTCCCCCGAGCACGGAGGGATCGATGATGACCTTGATCTCGACATCCTTGCCGGTGGCGCTCTTGAGCGAGGCCGCCAGACGGGTCTTCTGATCGTCGCTCAGGGCGACGGCGGAACGAACCTCGGCGACATGCTTGCCACCGGCGGCCGCGCCCTTGGCCACGAGGGCCCGGGCGATCGCCGGCAGCTCCGCGGCCCGACCGGCACCGACCACGAGGGACACGGCGGCGGAGGTCACGTTGGATGCTTTGCCCTGCAGCAGGTCCTCGACGATCTGCTGGCGGCGTTCGGCCGGCACGTACGGGTCGGACAGGGTGTTGCGGAGTTCGTCGTTGGCCTCGAGTGCCTGGGCGAAGCGGAAGATCTCGTCGTCCGCACCGCTGGCACCCTCGGCGCGCACGACGGCGAGGAGAGCCTCTGCATATCCGTCGATGGTGTCGCTCATGGTTCTGTTCCTGTGGGTCAGCGGGCGAGCTGACTGATGTAGTCGTCGATCAGGGCGGACTGGGTGGACGCGTCGTCGAGGTTGGAACGCACGACCGCATCGGCAGCGGTGCGGGCCTGGTCGGCGACGGCCGCCCGGAGATCACTGAGGGCCTGGTCGCGCTGGGCCTGGATCTCGATGCTCGACCGTTCCTTCGCCTCGGCGATGTCGGACTCGGCTTTCGCGGTGAGGTCCGTCTCGAGCTTGGCGGCCTGGTCTCGCGCCTCGGCGATGATCTTCGCCGCTTCGGCGTCAGCGTCACCGAGCTGCCCGGAGAGCGTGGCCAGCTCGGCTTCGGCATCGGCCTTCGCAGCCTTGGCGGCTGCGAGTTCGTCCTCGATGCGGGCGGTACGGCCCTGCATCGCGCTCTTGATGGCGGGCACGCCCTTCCACAAGAAGATGACGAAGATGATGCCGAAGGCGACCGAGCCCCAGTAGAGCTCGTTGATGTCGCTCGGGATGAAGTTCCCGTTGGGACCTTCGGCGGCAAGGATCGCCGTCAGATTGGACATGGGAGTCTCCGATCAGTCGGCCGCGAGGGCCTGGTCGATGACGGACTGCTGAGAACCGGCGTCGAGCTCACGACCGAGGACCACACCGGCAGCGCCGACGGCGAGCGAGGCGACATCGCCCCGCATGCCCCGCAGCGCGGATGCTCGGGCCTCGTCGATCTCGGCCTGCGCCGAACGACGCAGCTCCGCGATCTCGGCGTCGGCCTCGGCCTGCTTGGCCGCCCGCTGCTCATCGGCACGACCTCGGGCCGCGGCGATGATGTCGGACGCCTCGCTGCGAGCCGCAGCCAGGGATGCCTCGTAGTCACGGCGCGTGGAACCCAATGCGGACGTCGCCGCATCGGCGGCGTCGCGGTCACCCTGGATCGTCGACGAGCGGTTCTCCATGGCCCGCTGGATGGGCGGGAGGAGGACGTACTTCATCAGCATCCAGAGCGCGATGAAGAAGATGGCGGCCCACACGATCTCGTTCACCTCAGGGATGACGGGATTCGGCGGGTCCTCCGTGCTCTCAGCGGCAAGGACCAACATCAGGTTCACGACGGGTACCTCAGACGAACTTCAGCAGAATGAAGACCACGAAGCCGATGAGGGCGAGGGCCTCGGTGAAGGCGATGCCGAGGAACATGGTGGTCTGGACTTGACCGGCGGACTCGGGCTGACGGGCCATGGCCTGGACGGCCTGACCGACGAGGTAGCCGATGCCGATGCCCGGGCCGATGGCCGCGAGGCCGTAGGCGAAGCCGGCGCCGGTGGCGGCGTTGGCGTTCTTGAGGTCATCAGCTGCCGTGTCGGTGGCCTCGGCGGCGAGGGCCGCAACCTGGCTCAGGGTGCTCATTTGGGTGCTCTCCTGGATTGTTTGGTTTGGAAAGAGTGGTTGGGAAGAAACGAAGGGGTGAGACGGGCTCAGTGCGACGGGTGCAACGCCATGCCGATGTAGACGGCGGTGAGAATCGTGAAGACGAACGCCTGGATCAGCGACACGCCGACTTCGAAGGCGGTGAAGGCGAGCAGGCCGGAGAAGGTGCCGATCTCCACCACGATGAGCGCCGACGCCGAGAACACGGCGATGCACAGCACCGAGAAGGTGACGAGCAGGATGTGGCCGGCGAGCATGTTCGCGAAGAGTCGGACCGCATGGCTGAAGGGTCGGATCAGGAAGTTCGACAGGAACTCGATCGGCGTGACCAGGATGTAGAGCGGCTTCGGCACGCCCGGCGGCACGAGGACTTCCTTGATGTAGCCGATGCCGTTGTGCTTGACGCCCACCGAGATCCAGGTGGCGTAGACGATCAGCGCGAGCACGAGCGGGGCGGCCATGCGGGCGTTGCCCGGCATCTGGAAGAAC
Source organism: Acidimicrobiales bacterium (assembly GCA_021604885.1). GTDB lineage: Bacteria > Actinomycetota > Acidimicrobiia > Acidimicrobiales > Aldehydirespiratoraceae > JAJRXC01. The sequence goes on along the minus strand of BQJV01000209.1, from coordinate 2,479 downwards.
GGGATGACCTCGGTGATGTTGCCCAGGAAGATGAAGAGGAACAGTGAGGTCAGCAGCGGCATGTAACGGCGGCCGTCGGGGCCGATGGCTGCCTGGACGATCTGGGTGTCGATGAACTCGACGATGCCCTCGGCGACGGTGCGGAACCCACGGGGGACGAGGCCGTCACCACGAGCGGCGAGCAGGAAGATCACCGTCGGGATCAGGAAGCCCAGTCCGTAAATCAGACCGATCTTGTTGAAGGCGAAGTAGTCGCTGTCCTTGAAAAGGAACGCCGGCCACTCGATCACGTTCTCGATCGGTGGGAACTCCACGGCTCCGAAAATCACGTTTGCTCCTGTTGCTGGACGTTGCCCGTCTCAGGCTGCTCGACGACGATGCGACGTTCGTTGGCCGGCGGCTTGAGCCCGGGGAAGGCTAGCGAAGCCGACACGAAACGCATCTCCCAGAAGAGCAATCCGAGATGAGAAATGATCAGGGATAGACCGAGCGGGACCAACTCGACCCATGGCTCGTTGCGTACAAGTAGCACGACGACGGTGATCAGGCCGAGTCGGATGAGGAATCCGAACAGGGCCGCACCCGCCATCACGGCGAGCGAGATGCGGGCGGCCCACCCGAGCATCGCTGCGGCGAGCAGGAAGTTGACGACCACGATGCCGAGCCCGAGAGCCACGGAGACGGCGCCGTCGGTGCCCCAGAAGAGGGCCCCGATGATGATCGAGATCGGGGCGATCATCGTGCCGCGGCGGGCGAGGTCCTTCGCCACGGCGACGGCCGGTGAGGGGCCCTCAAGGCGTTGGGCGAGCACGTTCGGTTGCGCGGTCGTCGGGAAACCGTTCACGAGGCAACCCCCTCGTCGGCGACGCGCTCGGCGACCTTGGCGGCGCGGGCTCGGGCGCGGAGCTCCGCGGCCTCGGCGAGCATGCGATCACGTTCGCCCGCCGCCGCCTCCATGCCCCGCTTCCACTCGTAGTAGATCTTCGTCGCGGCGCCGACCGCACCGAAGAGAAGCAGGCCGATGGTGAACAGCGGCGTCGTCTCGAATCGCCGGTCGAGCCAGAGTCCACCGAGCGACAGAATCACGGGGCCGAGCACGAGGTCGTAGCCACCGCTGGATCGCCAGAGGGCTTCTTGAAGCTCGCGCTGCGCGTTCCGTGCCATCGGGGACCTCATGCGGTGCGGGACCGCTGGCCGGCGGGCCCCATTGCCCGCTCGTGAAACCATTCACAACCTACCCGCGCGGCCGGAACGAGGCAACCCTGATCACAGCCAGTGGCCGCGTCGACAGCACTAGGGTGACCCCCGATCATGACCAGCACCGCCGCGACGACCGAACCCGGACTCTCGATCGTCGTCGTGACGTGGAACAGTAGCGCCACGCTCGCGCCGCTTCTCGCGGAGCTCACCGGACTCGACGACGTCGAGATCATCGTGGCCGACAACGACAGCGCGGACGACAGCCTCGGCGTCGCCGCGGCCGCGGCGCCCGACGCGATCCGGATCCGGACCGGCGGCAACTGCGGCTTCGCCGGCGGCGTCAACGCGGGCGCCGCCGCGGCGACCAGGGACGTGCTGGTTCTCCTCAACCCCGACTGTGTGGCCGGCGCCGACGACCTGCGCCACCTCGCCGACCGTGTGCGCGGCGGCCTCGGAATCGCGGCTCCGCGTCTCACCGATGCGTCGGGGGCCGTCACCCGGTCGGTCCGACGCCGGGCGACCGTGCGGGACCAGTTCGTCGTGGCGGCCGGTCTGCACAAGGTCTCGGACCGGCTCGACCCGGACAGCGACGGCGGGGCCTCCACGGCCACCGTGCCTGTTGCGGTGGACGTCGTCTCGGGCGCGTGCTTCGCCACGCCGCTCGCGCTCTTCCGCGAACTCGGCGGGCTCGACGAACGCTTCTTCCTCTACGGCGAGGAGGTCGACTACATGGTCCGCGTCACCGAGGCCGGCGGCCGCATCGAATACGACCCCGGCGCGACCGTCATGCACATCGGCGGCACCGCGGCCGACCAGGTCTCGACCGGCACCGACTTCCTCCTCATGGAGTCACGCGTCCGCTGGTTCCACAAGCACCACGGCCGGGTGGCCGCGCAATTCGCGCGCGTCGCGCTCGCCGCGTGGGCGCTGCGCCGGCGCGACCGCGCCGCGATCAGCGCGATGTTCCGCCCGATGAAGAAGATCCTCACGCCGACGCACCCGCGGCCGAAGCCGGTGCGCGTCGACGAGTAGTCGGGGTTGTAAAGCGAACGTGTGTTCGTGTAAGGTGGCAGCAGGTTCACGGCGGTACACGCCACCTTGGCGGGGGTGACACCAACCAACAAGACCCGCGACGATATCGAGGCGCTGGTTGCGGCGCTGGCTCGGGTCGAGTCGCATGCGGCGGAGCGGCGTCTGGCGATCACGGCGGCGATCGACGAACTGGACGACGGCGGCATCTCGGGCGAGGACACTGACCGGGTGAAGGCGCGCCGGTCGA
>BQJV01000208.1 GCA_021604885.1 Acidimicrobiales bacterium | reverse complement strand
GTCGAGGATGTCCGTCCGGTCGAAATCGGTCCAGTAGCGACCGTCGACGGCGACGGTGTAGCCGCCCGGCTCGAGGATTTGGCCCTGGTAGGCCTCGACCGACCCGTTGTAGGTGCCGTCGGGATCGAGGGCGCCGGATTCGATGCCGGCGTCGATCGCCGCCTGGTCGAGGACGACCGTCTGATCTCCGTGGAGGGTGTGGTAGACGATGGTGCCCATCTGGACCATGTACTCGCTGGCCGAGTTGACCAGCGGATCGCTCGCGTCGAGATCGCCGTCGACGATCGGGAACGCCCAGTCGTCCTCGACCAGGCTGATGATCGCATCTCCGCCCTCGACCGTGCCGCGATCGATCAGCTGACCGTCTTCGTTGTAGGCGAGGGTGACGCCCTGGGCCGAACTGAAGGCGCTGAGGGAGTCGTAGCCGCCCTGTGCCTTGCTGTACGCGACCGCGGCGCCGACGAAGTAGCCGACGCCCACGACGATGAGGAAGACCCCGAGCACACCCAATGGTTTCTTGAACATGTTGCCCTTTCGTGGCGCTCGTGAAAGGAATCACGAACCACGAAGGACACTGCCGGTGTCTCGCCGGGAACAGCAGGGCCGAAGGTCCCGGACCGGCGATCCGCGTCGCTCAGTTCTCTGCGTCGACCGCGTGCGCCCGCAACATCTGCAGCGGAACGACCTCGAGCGCCCGCTCGTGGGTGGCGGTCAGGCGGACCGGCGCGGCGGCGCCGGCGAGCGCCGCCTCCAGCCAGCGGGCGGCGCAGACGCACCAGCCGTCGCCGGGCTCGAGGCCGGCGAATCCCCACTCGGGGCGGGGCGTCGATAGGTCGTTGCCCGACTCCTTCGAGAACTCGAGGAAACGTGCGGTCACGGTCGTGCAGACCGTGTGCGAACCGACGTCCTCCTCCGACGTGTTGCAGCACCCGTCACGGAAAAACCCCGTGACCGGGTCCGTCCCACATTCCGCGAGCTCCCCGCCGAGCACGTTCTTGGCCATGGCCCATCAAACCACGGCAGTAGATTCCGAGCATGACCCGGCTCGCTCCAACACCGTTCACCTCACCGGGTAGCCCACCGTTCTGGGTGAACGGAGGCGCGGATTCCAGCGCTCCGTTCACCCAGAACGGTTGGGTTGGCGTTGGGGTTGGGGGCGGGACTGAGTGATGGAGCTTCGCCTGGCGACGGTTGCCGATGCGGGGGCGATCCGGGAGATCTACAACCGTGAGGTCACCGAGACGACGAACACGTTCGATCTCGAACCGCGCACGCTCGAGCAGCAGCGGGACTGGCTCGCGGAGCGGCTCGGTGCGCTCGGTGTCGTCGTGGCGGAGATCGACGGTCGGGTGGCCGGGTTCGCGTCCCTGTCCGAGTACCGCCCGCGGGCCGCCTACCGGACGACGGTCGAGAGCAGTGTCTACGTCGCCGAGTGGGCCCGCGGCGAAGGCGTGGGCCGGGCGATGATGAGCGAGCTGGTCGACGTCGCGACCCAGCGCGGGTTCCACACGATCATCGCCAACATCGCCGGCGGCCACGAGGCGAGCATCGCCTTGCACCACGCCGCCGGTTTCGAGATCGTCGGCACCCAGCGCGAGGTCGGTCGAAAGTTCGGCAAGTGGCTCGACCTCACGGTCATGCAGCGCATGCTCCGGTGACGCGAAGAACCCGGTGCCGAAGCACCGGGTTCCCACGAGTTGTCTTGTGGGCCGAGAAGGATTTGAACCTTCGTAGGCGTAAGCCGACGGGTTTACAGCCCGTTCCCTTTGGCCACTCGGGCACCGACCCAGGACCCTCAGAGAATACCGGGCTACGGCCCGTCTGCGACTCCGATCGGCTCGGCCCGGGGCTGCACCACGACCTCGGCCAACGGCGTCGGTGTGGGCCTATCCCCCGGCTTCACGTCTCGCAGTTCGTGGACCCCGGCGACAACCGAGCAGTACTCGGTGATCTGGTCGACCTCGGCGTCGCTCAGCTGGGCGAACCGGAGGTAGGCGACATGGTGATTGCCGTCACGGGAGGAACGACGGACTGCCGTCGGGCAGTCGAATCGGACCGTTGATCCGTTGGCCTGCGGCAGTGCGAACGCGATGCGAACGTTCTCGCCGACCTTCATGGCCTTGGTGGACACGACGTCGACGCCGAACGGGGAAACACCGATCACGCCCATGCGGCTGTCGCTCGCCAACACCTTCAGCTCGTCGAACGTCCGGAAGTTCTGCCGTACCTGGCGAAGCTTCAGCGCCGATCGCGCCTGGAGCGCCATCACCCACAGCCAGGTGCCCAGGCCGAGCGCGGCAAGCGTCGCGAAGTTGCCGTGAGACGGGCGCAGGATGCCCATGCCGAACACCAGCAACGTGACGGCGAGCGTGGCCTGGAGCGCGAGCAGGAAGATCCGTCGCGGGCGGGCGCCCGGCGCTCGGTCCACGAGTTCGATGCCGAGCGGCTTGCCCGGCAGGGCGCGGCGCGCCACCGCCAGGTCGGTGGCCAACAGCCGGAGATCGTTGCTCATCCATGCCTGGAAGCCGATCGACTCCTGAGCGGCACGGCGGTAGAGCAGCGACGACGTCTGCCACGCACCCCAGAGCAGCAGGAGCAGCGCGGGGTCGGCGACGAGCGGCAGCGACGATGTGTACAGCACCGTGAACAGCACACCGATGAGCACGAGTCGCTGGATGCTGCGCCCGACGTGCAGGTCGGCAGCGCGCAGGACACGACGGCTCAGCCGTGTCGCATGCTCATTGCGGCGGGGCGCGTCCCGGTCGACGAGCACCATGAGGCGCTCGTGCAGATCCCGCGCCCAGCGGTGCAGGTGACGGTCGTCGTTCCACGGTGCGAGCCGTCGGGCGACCTTGACCGGCACGTCGACGATGCGCCAGCCGGCCGCCTGGAGACGGACGCCGGTCGACATCGTCACACCTTCGCGACCGCTGCTCATCCCGCCGATCTCGCGGATCGCGCTGCGCCGCACGACGGCCATGCCCGGCCACCACGGAAGGGCCCCCTCGTCGGAGAGCTTCGCGACCATGAGTTCATCGCGGCGGCGATGTTCGCCGTAGCCGCCGTAGTCGATCGCCGAGGCTGCGTTCGTGTTCTGGACACGGCTGACCACGACCCCGACCTCCGAGTCGTCGAAGGCGACCGCGGAGACTTCGAGGATGTCCGGCATCACGACGAGGTCCGCCGGCATCACGAGCGAGTAGAGCGAGGTGCACTCGTCCATCGCGCGGTCGATCAGCTCGCCGAGGTCCGCACCGAAGCCCCCGACGATCCGGGTGAGGCCGAGGCGATTCGCGAGGCCCGCCACATCCGGACGGTCGTCACGATCGACGATGCGAAGGTTCGTGTAGCCCTGGATGAGCCGAGCCGAGAGCACGGCGGCCCGCACCTCGCTGGCGGGTTCGTCGGTGACGATCACGATCACGTCGGCGTCGGGCGCCATGGTCTTCTCGGGCGACCGATCGTCCGGCCGTGGATCGCCGAGCAGCGACATCTCCATATGCAGCCGGAGGAACCCGAACGCCTCCGCCGCCAGCAGGAGGAAGAACATCACAGGATTCGCGCCGTCGGACGTGAACACCAGCCGCCACGCGAGATAGACGACCCCGGTCACGATCGCGGAGATCCGAAGGAGGGACATGGGTTCCGCGTCGGCATTGGGCGTCCCGTCTTGAGCCTGGCCCGCGCCGCTTTGGTACGTTCCGTTCATGCCGACCTTCGATGTTGTCTCCGAAGTCGACGAGCAGGAAGTGCGCAACGCCGTCGACCAGGCCGCCCGGGAAGTCGCTCAGCGATTCGACTTCAAGAACACCAACTCGTCCGTTGAGATGGGCGACGGCGAGATCAACATGGCCTCGCTCTCCGAGGACCGGCTGGCCGCCCTGCGCCAGGTCCTCGAGGAGAAGCTCGTCAAGCGCAAAGTCAGCCTCAAGGTCCTCGACTACGGCACGGTCGAGAACGCGTCCGGCGGCAGCGTCCGCCAGACGGCGACGCTCCAGGCCGGTATCAGCCAGGAGAAGGCCAAGGAACTCAACAAGTTCATCAAGGCACTCGGGCTCAAGGGCGTGCAGTCCTCGACCCAGGGCGACCAGCTACGCGTGTCCGCCAAGAAGCGGGATCACCTGCAGGATGTCATCGCGGCGCTGAAGGAGGAGGACTTCGGTCTCCCCCTCCAGTTCAACAACTTCCGGGACTGACGCTCAGAGAGCCCGGAGGCGGGCGATGCGCTGCTCGGTCGGCGGGTGCGTGCTGAACCACTTGGACATTCCGCCGCGACCGCGGGCCTGGGCGCTCAGCGGGTTGATGATGTAGTGGCTGGCCTGATTCGGGTCGATGTTGACCGGGATCTGATGGGCGTAGGCATCGAGCTTCTCGAGGGCACGAGCGAGCGGCTCGCCGGTGCCGATGAGCTTGGCGGCGGACTCGTCCGCCTGGAACTCGCGGCTGCGGCTCACCGCGGCCTGGATCAGCATCGCCGCGATCGGTGCGAGGATCGCGAACGCCAGCTCGCCGATCGGATTGCGGTCGCGGCCACCACGACCGCCGAACATCGCTCCCCACATCGCGATGCGCGCCGCGAAGGTGATCGCCATGCCGATGGCGGCGGCGACCGAACCGATGAGTATGTCGCGGTTGCGTATGTGGGCGAGCTCGTGGGCGAGCACGCCGCGGACCTCGTCCCAGCTCATGGCGTCGAGGAGACCGACGGTGACCGCCACGGCGGCGTTGTTCGGATTGCGGCCCGTGGCGAACGCATTGGGTTGCGGGTTCGGCGAGACGTAGAGCTTCGGCATCGGCATTTCCGCCTTCGCCGTCAGCTCCTCCATGATCTCGAAATACTGCGGCATCTGTTCGCGGGTGACGGGCTGCGCCTTCGCGGAGGCGATCGCGAGCTTGTCGGAGAACCAGTACGAGCCGCCGACCATCACCAGGGCGATGACCAGTCCGATCACCAGACCACCGCTGCCGCCGAGCGCGCCACCGCCGACGATGATGAGGCCACCGAGGGCGGCGAGCAGGGTGAATGTCTTGGCTGTGTTGACCATGTGGGTCAGATACCTCCTGGGTGACACAACGGTAGATGAGGGGCGCGAAATTCCACGTCAAGGCGGGAATTGACGGTCGTCACACCCGTCGTTGAAGCTGCGGGCGTGGCGGTGGATCGACTAGTCATCGTGGTCGTCGGCATCGGCGGCTCCGTCATCCTCGCATTCGCCCTGCGGGAGCAGGGAGCCGGTCCCAGCGTCGCCGTGGGCATGGCCGTGCTCTTCGGTGTCGCGATGATCGGACTCATGCTCGCGAGCGAGAAGATGGACACCCGCACCCACGAGCAACTCCACCTCGCCATCCACGACCCGCGAAGCATTCCGCGGGTAGACGACGCTCTGGCCGAAATGGACGACGGCGAGGTGGTCATCGCATCGACGACGAGTCGGACGCCGGCGCTGCTCGACCGCGTCGGCATTCGCACGAAGCCGGATGCGGAGGTCGTTGCCTGGGCGGAGGTCACAAAGGTGACGGCCGGCGTCGGTCGGCCCGGTGGTCGTCTCACGGCCTTCCGGACGATCGTGTGCACCGTCGGCGACTCGCAGCTCGTCCTGTCGATGAAGGCCCCCGGGTTCGTCGCCGTCTTCGCGATGCTCGTCGACCGCACGCCGCACGCCGAGCACGAGGTCCGTCCGCTGCTCTGACGGTCGTCACACCTCGCCGACGTCGTAGTAGCCGGACGCGACGTACCGGACCGAGACGCCCTCCCGCTCGTACATCTGCACGATCCCGGGATGGTCCTCGACGGCGAGGCGGACGTCGGCCCCGGCGTCTCGGAGCCGGGTCAGTTCGTCACGCTTGACCGCAGGGCTGTGGCGCTGGTCGCCATCGGGGCGCAGGACGAGCAACTCGACCGGCAGGTCCCGTTCCGCCAGCCATTGCTCGGTCATGTCGATGGTGACGACCGGTCGGGCGGTCACGACCACGACCTGATGTTCGTGCGCCGCGGCACGGAGGTCGGCCAGACCCTCGTCCAGTGCCGGATCCTTCCATGCGCGGGAGTTGAACATCTCCCAGTTCGGCGGATCCTCCCGCAGATACTGCTGACGATGTGACGCGTCGGAGAGCACGCCGTCCATGTCGAAGATCGCAACCGGGCGATCAAAACCGGGCTCGACGCGCCACCGCCAGTGGGCGGGCCAGTCGGTCACTCCTCGTCGCTGTCGGCGGCGCCTTCGGCGATCG
>BQJV01000207.1 GCA_021604885.1 Acidimicrobiales bacterium | reverse complement strand
GTCGCCCCGTCGGACGACCTCTACGAGGCGCCCGCGCACCCCTACACGCGTGCGTTGCTCGGCGCGATCCCCGGGGCGGACAACCCGCTCGTCGCCCACGCCGAGACGCTCGATGACGAACTCCCGTCGCCGATCAACCCGCCGAGCGGGTGCCGGTTCCACACGCGGTGCCCCCGGGCCACCGACGAGTGCAAGACCACCGAGCCGGTCATGGAGAAGGTGGACGAGGGTCACTACGTCGCCTGCCACCACCCGTTCATCGACGACTGAGTTCGGCAGTCGCCGTTCGGGTCAGGGGCGGACCCAGGTGGTCGCCGTGGCGAGCACCGACGCGTCGCTGACGGCGGTCTCGACTCGCCCGGCATCCCGCAAGGCGATCAAGTGGCTGATCACCGAGCGCGCGGCAGGACGCCAGAGCTCGCGGGCGACCTCCGCGTAGAGCACCTCGACGATCTCTCGGACGGACTGTGGGCCTTCGGCGAGCCGGCGGAGGATCTGCTCCTCCCGGATGCGCCGATGGTCGAGGAGCGCTTTGACGAAGGGCTTGGGCTTCGTGATGGCGCCTCCGTGGGTCGGATACAGCGTTGCGTCGTCACGGTCGAGCAGGAGCTCCAGGGAGCGCAGGTAGGCGCGGAGATCGCCGTCCGGCGGCGGGATGATCGTCGTGGACCAGCCCATCACGTGATCGCCGGACAGGACCGCCTGTTCTTCCGCAAGGGCGAAGCAGAGATGGTTCGAGATGTGGCCCGGCGTGTGCAGCGCCTCGACTGTCCACCCGGGGCCGTCGACGATGTCGCCGTGGGCGAGGCGCTGGTCCGGCGCGAAGTCGACATCGGGGAGGTGCTTCAGGTGGTCGGCCTTCGCGTTCGCCTTCTCCTCGTCCGTCATCTCCTTGCGTTCCTCGCCGGTGTCCCAGTCGGCGTCGTCGGCGACGTCCTCGTCGCCCTCGCTGGTGGCGACCGACGGATGGGGCCCGAAGCCGAGGATGGGCGCGCCGGTCGCGTCCTTCACCGCCGCGGCGGCGGGGGAGTGATCGCCATGGGTGTGGGTGATCAGGATCGAGTGCACCCGCTCGCCGTCGAGTGCGGCGAGCAGGGCGGCGACATGCTCGTCGTCTCGTGGGCCCGGATCGACGATGGCGACGTCGCCGTGGCCGATCACATACGTACCTGTGCCGTGGAACGTGAACTTCGACGGGTTGTTGCAGACGATGCGCCGAAGCAGCGGAGAGACCTCGACGAGCTCGCCGTGGTTCGGCTCGAAGTCCGTGTCGAACAGTGGGGGCATCTACTCGCCAGCCTGGTCGACGGCTCGCCTCAGGAGGTCGGCCGAGCGGTCATCGAGGGCGATCGTGGCCGCCGCACCGTGGCCGGCTGCGCTCATCTTGCGCAGCGTCTTGGCGACGACGTCCACCATCTTCTCGTCGTCGCCCAGCTTGTCCGCCGTGTCCAGGAACTGGGTCTCGATGAACGTCAGACACACCGCGTCCTCGAACACCTGGACCTCAGGGTCGGATCCGAGGCCCTTCTTCTGGACGATCGCCGCCGCCCGCTCGATGAGTGCCGGATCGGCGCCGGCCAGGATCGTGCCGAGCCGCTCCGCGTGCGCCTTCTTCTGGTCACGCCGCCAACGGAGGTAGCCGTCTCGGCCCTCGGGATAGTCGGACCGGAGCAGCGCCCACCGCCGGAGGTGATGGGCGCGAGCCGCCACCCGCAGGGCGTCGGCTGCGTTCGGATCGAGGTGCGTCACCCATCCGTCCGCCATCTGACCCTGCGCCTGCGCCAGGGGTCGGCCGTCGAACGTGTTGGGATCGTCGGCGTTGTCCGCGTCGATCGCGGCGAGGAGGTCGGCGAGGGCGGTCACCCCCGCAGGCTACTCAGGTGGCGCACTCCGACTCGCCGATCTCGGCGGAGTAGGGGCCGGTCTCGTCGAAGTCGACGTAGAAGTCCGGATTGTCGTCGAAGGCCGGGAACTCGTCGAGATCCTTGAGACCCTTGCCGACCTCCGCCGCGCCGCCGGCCCGTTCGAGCCAGCCGCGGAACGACTCGCCCGCGGTGCGCTCGTCGTTGAACAGGCGCACGACCCGCACCGCGGCTTGAGCGGCAGCCTTGGCCGGAAGGCGGGTGGCCTTCTCGCCGAAGTGCATCCGCTCCTGGCCGACGTAGCCGCCGAGCAGCATCTGGTAGCCCGGCGCCGATCGGCCGTTGGCCCGTCGTTCCGCGCCGAAGAAGCCGATGTCGGCCGCATGGTGCTGACCACACGAGTTGGTGCAGCCCGAGATGTTGATCCGGAGACCACCGATGGTGCCGAGCCCCTCGGCGTCGAGTGCGTCACCGATCGCCTTGGCGAGGCCACGGCTCTGGGTGACCGCGAGGTTGCAGGTGTCGGCGCCCGGGCAGGCGACGACGTCGCGCACGAGCTCGGCGCCCTCCTCAGCCATCCCGATCTCGACGAGCAGTTCGTAGAGCCGAGGGAGATCGGACTCGTCGAGACCTCGGATGATGAGGTTCTGGCGGTTCGTGAGCCGGATGTCGGCCTCGAACTCCCGCTGGATCGCCGCGATGCCACGGAACTGGTCCGCGGTGATGTCGCCGAGCTGGGCCCAGGCGTAGGCGGAGACCTGGCCGGAGGCGATGCCGCGCACGACGTTCGCCTCGAACCAGCGGTCGTAAGGCGAGGCGCCGCCGATGCTGACCGGCGTGCCCTGGCCCATCTGGGTGACCGCGGCACCGTTGCCGATGCCGGCCGGCGCGTCGCCTGCCACCCGCACCTCGGTGGGGAGCCCGCCCGGGTAGGACGACGAGGCGAGCAGGAACTTGCGGGTGTTGAGGATGCGACGCTGGACCTCTTCGAAGCCGAGGTTCTCGACGACCCACTTGAGGCGGGCCCGCAGCTTGTTGTCGCGGTTGCCGGTCTGCTCGAAGATGCGCAGGATCGCCTCGAGCGTGGGGAGCAACTCTTCCTTCGGCGTGAAGTCCTCGAGCGCCATGGCGGGGAACGGTGTGGTGCCGAGCCCGCCGGCGATGAAGACGCGGAAGCCGGCCTCCACGGTGCCGTCGTCGAGGGTGCGGGTGGTGGCGATGACACCGGCGTCGTTGAACATCGCCTGGCCACAGTCGGTCTCGCAGCCCGAGAAGTTGATCTTGAACTTGCGGGGGAGCCGCTGCCCGAGGGGGTTGCGCACGAAGTGCTGATAGGCCGCCTCGGCCCACGGTGTGATGTCGAGGTTCTCGTGGGGGCAGGCGCCGGCCAGGTGGCAGCCCTGGATGTTGCGCACGGTGTCTCCGCACGCCTCGCGGGTGGTCAGGCCGACGTTGGCGAGGTGCTGCATCACGTCGGGGATCTGATCCAGCTGGACATAGTGGAACTGGAGGTTCTGGCGGGTCGTGATGTGGCCCCATCCGCGGCTGTAGCGGTCGACCAGGTTCGCGATCATGTCGAACTGCTCGGGCGTCATCGAGCCGTAGGGCACCTTGACGCGCACCATCTGGTTGGTGCCGCCCTGGCGTTGACCGTAGATGCCGTTGGTGAGACGGAAGACGCGGAACACGTCCTCGCTCACGTCGCCCGACTGATAGCCGGACAAGACCTCGCGGAACTTGTCGATGTCGGCCTGGATGTCCGGGTCGACGTCGGTGGTGGTGACGTCTGGCTCGAGAAGGGTCATCGGATCGTGCCTTCCTGGGTGAGTTCGGTGGGATGGGTGGTGTTGGCGTGGGCGGAGAGTTCGAGGACGGACTCGGCGGCCACCTTGCCGACGACGAGCGTCGACGGGTTGGTCACCGTGCGTTCGGGGAGGCCGGCGAGGGTCGTGCGCTGCACGTCCTGCGTCGTGGTCGTTGCCGCGTGGACGACGGCGACTGGCGTGGTGGGAGCGAGTCCGCCGGCGATGAGTCGTTCGCTGATCATGGCCGTGCGGCTCGCGCCCATGAGGATGACGAGCGTCGTGCCGGTCTGCGCGAGTGCGTCCCAGTCGAGCCAGCGGTCGGCGTGGGGGTCCTGGTGGGCGGTGATCACGGTGAAACCGCTGCTGATCCCGCGCATGGTGACCGGGATGCCGGCCGCGGCAGGTGCGGCGATCGCGGAGGTGATGCCGGGGACCTCGGTGACCTCGATGCCGGCGGCACGGAGCTCGAGAGCCTCTTCTCCACCGCGACCGAAGACGAACGGATCGCCGCCCTTGAGTCGCACAACACAGCCGAACCGCCGGCCGCGGTCGAGGAGGATGTCGTTGATGCGGGCCTGGGCGTCCGACGGAGCACCGGGGCGCTTGCCGACGTCGACCATTTCGGCCCACGGCGCAGCCAGCTCGAGAATGCGCGAATCGACGAGCCGGTCGTAGACCACGACGTCGGCTCGTCCGAGCAGCTTCAGTGCCTTGACGGTGAGGAGGTCCGGATCGCCGGGGCCGGCGCCGACCAGATGCACGGTCACGATGCCACCTCCGTGCGCTCGGCATCGGTGACACCGAGCGAGTCGAGCAGGACGAGACGTGCCTCGTGGATCCGGCCGCTGCGGACGAGACCGAGGAGGTCGGCGTCGAGTGCGTCGTCCCAACCGGGGATCTCCGAGGTGCCGCGGATCGCCCGCACCTCGGCGCGGACCTCGGCGAGGAGGTCGAGGAGTTGGTCGTAGCCCGCGCTCAGCTCGCGTTCGTGGCGCTTGCGGAGCCAGCGGGCCAGCGCGGGGCTGCGTCCGTTGGTCGAGATCGCGACCTGCACATCGCCATGACGGGCAACCGCGGGGAGGGTGAACGAGCAGTTCTCCGGGTCGTCGGCGGAGTTGACGAACACGCCAGCGGTCTCCGCATCGGCGGCGACCTGCGCGTTGACATCGGCGTCGTCGGTTGCCGTGATGGCGAGCCGGTACGAGGCGACCTCGCCGCGCTGGTACGGACGGGCGTACCAGCGCACATCCGGGTCATCCGAGATCTCGGGGATCGCGTCGGGCGCCACCACCGTGACCACCGCGCCGGCGCGCAGGAGGCCGGCGATCTTGCGGCTGGCGACACGACCGCCGCCGACCACGAGCACGGGTCGACCCGTCAGATCGAGGTTCACGGCGTAGGCGGCGTTCATGCGTGCAGACCGCATTCCGTCTTGGCCGAACCCGACCAACGGCCGGCCCGGGGATCGGTGGGGTCGGCGGGATCCGTGCAGGGCCAGCAGCCGATCGAGGGGTAGCCCTCGAAGGTCAGCGGGTTGATCAGCACGTCGTTCTCGAGGATGTAGCGCTCCACGTCGGGGGTGCTCCAGGCGGCGAGCGGGTTGACCTTCACGAGGCCGCGCAGGTCGAGATCCACGATCGGCGCATCGGCTCGCTGCGGCCCGTCGTCACGCCGCAGGCCACTCATCCACGCGTCGGCGTTGGCGACGAGGTGACGTTCGAGCGGGGCGACCTTGCGGCTGCCGCAGCAGGTGTCCACGCCGTGGGTCCACACGTCGGCCGCCGTCGGCAGCGGCCGGAGAACGGTCAGGTTCAACGCGTAGCGGGCCATCGCACGACGTGCGGTGGCGAGGGTCTCGGCGAAATGGAAGCCGGTGTCGATGAACACGACCTCGATGTCGGGCTCGACCTTGACGGCGAGATCGATGAGCAGCGTGTCGGCGAACGAGGCGCTCAGCGAGAGGCGGCTCCCGAACTCCTCGACGGCCCACCCGATGACCTCGGAGGGATGGCACCCTTCGAACGACGCCGACATCGCCGCCACGTCCGCCGTGGTGAAACGGCGGCCGGTACGAAGAGCGACGGGTGTGTCCAGAGCGGTGTCGAGAAGGGTCATTGGGCCAATCCAGGTAAATATGATCAGGACAGTCGGGATTCCGTTCGGCCACCATATGAGCAGCCCTGAGGACAATGCACATAATTCCGATCATTTTTGTCAGGTATTAGTCCGGACATTGTCCGAAGAGCTCGCGAATCCCTCCCTCTCGAGCAATCTCTGGTCACGAAAGGGCGGCATGTCTCGTGGTTCGAACGCTTTCCCCCGCCCTTTCGTGTCCAGAGATTGCGGGGGGCGAGGCGGGGGGAGGTACAAAGCAGGCATGAAGCGATCGATCGACGACTACCCGGCCACGCCTGACGACATCCCGCCGGGGTGGGAGGAGGACCTGGCGCCGGTGTCGTGGGCGATCCAGATCTCCGACGACTACGACGACGCCGAGCCGCGCGTCGTGCTCACGGTCGAGGAGGTCGGCCGTCCGGCCGAAGGACTGATGACGCATCTGGCGCCGGAGCAGGCGCGTCGCCTGCGGCTGGCGAT
>BQJV01000206.1 GCA_021604885.1 Acidimicrobiales bacterium | reverse complement strand
ACGCGGGCCAGCGCCTGTTCGAGCTCGGTCAACGGCACGGCCTGTCCGTCGCAGGCCGACGCGAGCGACTCGGCCCGCTCCCAGGTGCGGTTCGCGACGAGCACCTCGCCCGCACCGGCGGCCGCGAGCGACTTCACCGTGCCCTCGGCCATTTCGCCGGCGCCGATGACGAGGACGGTTCGCCCGGCGATGCCCTTGCTCCGGTCATCAGCGAGCGCCACCGCGGCCTGCGACACCGACGCGATGCCGCGTCCGATGGAGGTCTCGGTGCGCACGCGCTTGCCGGTCTCGACGGCGTGCCGGAACAGGGCGCCGAGCGACGAGCCGACCGTGCCTTCGTCGCGGGCCTGTTCCCACGCGTCGCGGACCTGGCCGAGGATCTCGTGCTCGCCGACGACGGCGGAGTCGAGCCCGGCGGCGACGGAGAAGAGGTGACGGACCGCCTCGGCGTCGTGGTGGGCGTAGAGATGATCGGCGACATCCTCCGGCGCGAGGCCGGCATGGCGCGCGAGGAACTCGCGGACGTCCTGGTAGCCGCCGTGGAAACGTTCGGCGAAGGCGTAGATCTCGATCCGGTTGCAGGTCGACAGCACGACGACCTCGGAGAGGTTGTCGGCTTCGCCGAGCCCGGAGAGCGCTTTGCCCATGTCGTCGGGCGCGACCGTCATCCGCTCGAGCTTGGCGAGGGGCGTGGACCGGTGGTTACACCCGATGGCGACGATCGACATGGTTCAAGAGTGACGGAAAGAGGGACGGTTTGCCAACCTCTGACGGACGATGGCGACCGGGGTCACACATCCCCCGGAGGCGGCAGATCCCGCTGGAGATGGAACCCCAGGATCTGGAGCTCGGTCGACAGGTCGACCGCCCGGACCTCGACATCGTCGGGAACACTGACGACGGTCGAGCTGAAGTCGAGAATCGACCGGATGCCCGCGGCGACCAACCGGTCGGCGGTCTCCTGGGCGGCACCGCCCGGCGTGGCGATCACGCCGATCGCGATCCCGAGATCGGCGACCACCTCTGCCAGTCGATCCGGGCTGTGAACGGGGACGCCGTCGATCGAGGAACCGATGAGCCCGGGGTCGACGTCGACCGCGGCGACCACGGGGAAGCCGCGGTCGGTGAACCCCGTGTGGTTCGCCAGGGCACGACCCAGGTTCCCGAGTCCGCACACGACGACCGGCCAGGTGTTGGCCACACCGAGCGCCCGACTCACCTCGAAGACGAGATGACGGACGTCGTAGCCGACGCCACGGGTGCCGTGCGTGCCGAGGTAGCTGAGGTCCTTGCGCACCTTGGCGGCGTTGACGCCGGCGAGCTCGGCCAACACGTCCGAGGACGTGGTGGACTGGCCATCACCCGCGAGCTCGGTGAGACTTCGCAGGTAGACGGGCAGGCGGGCGACGGTCGCCTCGGGGATGTGTCCGGTGGCCACGCCCCTACGGTACGGAATTCGTGATCAATTTCACAAGCGCACGAGCGGAAGAACAGCAGACCAGTTCGCCATGACCTCGCTTTCCCCACCACCACCGCCTCCTCCGAAGGGGCCGAGCTACCGGGTACGGCCGGTGCGGCCGGTCCGCTCGTTGCTGGTGCTCAGCCGTCTCACCCAGGCGTTCGTCGGTGTCCAGATCGTCATCGCCGCCTTCTCGTCGCACGCCCTGTGGAGTCGGGCGGACACCCTCACGGCGTTCAACGATCGACTCGGCGTCGGGGAGCGTCATCTCGACTCGGCCGACACCCGCGTCCTCGTCACGAGCCTGTTGTTCAGCATGACCTACCTGATCGCCGCCGTGACATTCCTCGTCTGGTTCCACGCCGCGTACCAGAACCTCGAGCGCCGCGGCGTCGCGAAGCACACGAGCGGGTGGGCGATCGGCGCCTGGTTCGTGCCGGTCCTCGGAATGTGGCGTCCGGTGAAGATCGCCGAGGAACTGCTGGGGCCGGATAGCGGGCCGCAGGACAAGGCGCTGCTGTGGACGTGGTGGATCCTCTGGGTGCCGTCGATGCTGATCTGGTCGGTCGCGTTCGTGATCCTGCCCGACGACATCGACGATCTCATCGCCCTCGACAGCTGGAGCGCCGTGGGGCGCGCCGGCCATGTCGCGGCCGGAGCGATCCTCGTCGTGCTGGTGCGGCGCGTGCTGCGGGCCGACGCCGCGGCAGCACCGGCAACCTGAGCTCGCGCTACCTGAGCTCGCGGCGGAGGGTCTTGCCGCCCATGCCGCGCGGGATCTCGTCGACCACGTCGACCTTGGTGGGGCACTTGTAGCGAGCGAGTTCGGTGGCGCACCACTCGATCAACTCGTCCTCTTCGACATCGCGATCGGGCGCGGCCACTACGAACGCCTTGACGGCCTCACCACTGTGCGGATGGGGCACGCCGACCACTCCGGCGTCCGCCACGGCGGGATGGGTCATCAGCACCCGCTCGACCTCAGCCGGGTAGACGTTGAAGCCGCTGACGATGATGAGGTCCTTGGCGCGATCGACCAGGAACAGGTAGCCGTCGTCGTCGACGACCGCCATGTCACCGGTGTGGAGCCAACCGTCCGCATCGAGGATCCGGGCCGTGGCCTCGGGGTCATCGAGATAGCCGACGAACACGTTGGGACCGCGCACGAGAACCTCACCGGCATCGCCGATGTAGACGTCGTCACCGTCGTCGTCGACGAGCCGCACCTCGACCCCGGGAATCGGCCGCCCGATCGAGCCGACCGGCGCGTCGCCGGACGCGACCGTGACCGACGGGCTCGTCTCGGTGAGCCCGTAGCCCTCGTGGATGCGGAAGCCGAGTCGGTCCCGGGCGTCGTGGACCACGCGATCAGGAATCGGCGCCGCGCCGGACACGGCGATGCGCAGGCTGGCGAACTGGGCGGGCGTGACGCCGTCGACCTGCGTGAGCGCGGCCCACATGGTGGGCGGACCGGCGAGCACGGTGACCTTCTCGTCCTCGATCAACTCGACCATCGATGTCGGGTCGAAGCGTTCGATCAGGATGATCGTCGCACCCACCCACAGGGTCTGGTTGAGGATCGAGTTGAGGCCGAGCACGTGGAACATCGGCACGACGCAGGCCGTCACGTCGTCCGGCCGGCTGACCGGACCGGGGCGTGCGAGCACCTGTCGGATGCAGGACGCGAGGTTGCCGTGGGTGAGCATGGCGGCCTTCGGGAACCCCGCGGTGCCGCTGGTGAAGAGGAGGGCGCAGACGTCGTCGTCGTCACGCTCGACGATGGGCGCACCGCTCGACATCTCGATGGCCTCGTCGAGATCGGTGGCCTGGTCGAGATCGGCGCCCGCCGGCACGAAGACGTGTTCGAGGGTCGGGACCGCGGCGCGGTCCAGATCCGACATCGCCCCGACACCGGCCGGACCGGCGATCACGGCCTTCACGCCGGACATCGCGAGCTCACGCTCGATCTCCGGCGCCGGGGCCTGCGGATTCAACGGCACGGCGACGAGGCCGGCACCGATCACGCCGAACCAGGCCCGTACGAACCGCGGGTTGGTGCCACACAGGATCGCGACCCGATCTCCCGGCTCGAGACCGAGACCGGCGAGGACGCCGCGGGTCGCGTCGATCTCGTCGCGCAGGCGCCCGTAGCTGATGCGGTCACCGCCTGCGACGATTGCGGTGCGATCACCGGGATGGTCTTCCAGCAAGGTGGCCAGGTTCACCGGGAGATGATGCCACGCCCGACGCATCAAGGCCTCCTGGAGGCTCAAGGAAACCGGGACCGCGGCCGACGGGAACAGCGAGATGAACCTCGTCCCCGACTCGCCGCGCCGACGCAACCGCCGTCGGCTCGCCTTCGTCGTCGTCGCCGCGCTCACGGTGCTGGGTTCCCAGCTGGTGCGCCCGGTCGAGCCGGCCGAGGCCTCGGCCGGCGACGAGTCCGCGTTCGTCGCCGCCCTGAACCAGGTCCGCGCGGACAACGGATTGCCCGCACTCACGGTCAACAACGAGCTCAGCAACCTCGCTCGCGGCCACGCCCAGGTGATGGCCGATGCCGGGGAGATCTTCCACGCGAACCCGATCAGCGCGGGCTACGGCGGCGAGTGGGCCAAGCTCGGCGAGAACGTCGGCGTCGGCGCCGGCGTCGAGGTGCTGGTCGACGCGTTCGTCGCGAGCCCGGGCCACTTCGCCAACATCATCGACCCGGCCTTCACCGAGATCGGTGTGGGCGTGGTCTGGCGTGACTCGGCGATGTACACGACCCACCGCTTCCTGCAGCTGCCGGGTGCGGCGTCGTCCACGACGACCGCGCCGCCCACGACTGCGCCGCCCACCACTGCGCCACCCACGACGTCCGCCCCCGCCGGCACCGTGCCGCCCGTCGACGCGCCACCGACCGCGTTGCCCGCGCCGCCGATCACGGCCGAGCGGGTTCTCGCGCTGCTCCACCTGCTCGACCAGGTCGGCACGTGAGCGAGACGTCGACCGCATCCGACTTCACGATCGAGGCCCACGCCCTCTCTCGTTCGTTCGACGACCGCGTCGCCGTGGACGGGCTCGAGCTGCGCGTCGCCCGCGGTGAGGTGCTCGCCCTCCTCGGACCGAACGGCGCGGGCAAGACCACGACCGTCCGCATGCTCAACGGCGTGCTCGCCCCGGATCGCGGCTACGCCCGCGTCCTCGGCCTCGACCCCGCGGTGGACGGCGAGGCCGTGCGGCGCCGCACCGGTGTGCTCACCGAGAACGCCGGCCTCGACGACCGGCTGACCGCTCGGGAGAACCTGGAGTACGCCGCCCGCATGCGCGGCTTCTCGATCGCCGACGCCCGCACCCGCGTCGACGAGCAACTCGAGCGCTTCGCGATGGCGGACATGGCCGAGGTCCGCACCGGCGGCTTCTCCACCGGGCAACGCAAGCGGCTCGCGCTCGCTCGTGCTCTCCTCCATGCCCCGGAGATGCTGTTCCTCGACGAACCCACGTCCGGCCTCGACCCCGCGGCGACGCGGGATGTCACCTCGCTGATCGGCACGCTGGCCCGCGAGCAGGGCCGCACGATCATCCTTGCGACGCACTTCCTCGGCGAGGCGGGCCGCGTCGCCGACCGCATGGCCGTCCTCGATCGCGGTCGACTGCGCGCGATCGGCCGACCGGAGGAGCTCGCCGCCGACCTGTGGGACGGCATCCCCGCCGATATCGATCTCGGCGGACCCGTGCCCCAGCAGGTCCTCGATCTGATCAGTTCCGTCACCGGTGTGCTGCGGGCCGACGCCCGCGCGACCGGCGCAACGATCGCGATCCGCGACCGCGCCATCATGCCCGTGGTGGTCGCCACCCTGGCGGCCAACGACATCGACGTGTTCGGTGCCACCATTCGCGCGGCGTCGATGGAGGACATCTACTTCGCGATCGAGTCGAGCTTCACCTCGGAGCGGACATGAGCACCGACGTCGCGGTCATCCGCGCCATCGTCGCCCGCGACCTGCGGGCAGTGAGACGCAGCAAGGCCGTCGTGATCCCGATGCTCACGGTGCCGGTCCTGTTGATGGTCGTCCTCCCACTGGTGGTCGGCTTCGCGGCGCGCCGGGCGAGCCGAGCCGAGTCGCCCGACATCCGCATCCTCGAGAATCTCCCGGCCCGGCTCGCCGAACCGATCAACGCGCTCCCGCCGGAGGAACAGCTCCTCACCCTCGTGCTCGGCTTCCTCCTCGCCCCGCTCTTCCTGATCGTCCCGCTGATGGTGTCCGCGGTCCTCGCCGCCGACGCCTTCGCCGGCGAGAAGGAGCGGCGGACGATGGAGACACTGCTGCATCTTCCCGTCTCGGATCGCGACCTGTTCATCGGCAAGTTCCTGACGGGCTTCCTGCCCGCGGTCGCCGTCTCGTGGATCGGCTTCGCCTGCTTCTGCGTGGTCGCCAACCTCGTGTCGTGGGGCATCGTCGACGGCTTCATCGTGCCGAACGGACTCTGGCTGGTGATGATCTTCTGGGTCGCGCCCGCGGTCGCCACGTTCGGACTCGGCGTGATGGTCCGCGTCTCCGCCCGCTGCCGCACGACCCAGGAAGCCAACCAGCTCGGCGGCGCCGTGATCCTGCCACTGGTGTTCGTCGCGGTCGGTCAGTCGACCGGCATCCTGCTGCTCGATCTCCCGCTGGCCTTCGCCATCGGCGCCGTGATCTGGGTAATCGCGCTCACCCTCGTGTGGCGCGGCGCGGTCCGGTTCACCCGCGATCGGGTTGCGGGAACGGCCTGATCGCTCAGCGGGCGAGCAGGAAGAACTGCAGCGCGCCCGCCGCGAGAATCGC
>BQJV01000205.1 GCA_021604885.1 Acidimicrobiales bacterium | reverse complement strand
CGAGCACACCGACAGCGAGAAGCAGAAGGTCCTCGACCTCGGCGGGCTCTACGTGCTCGGCACCGAACGCCACGAGAGCCGGCGAATCGACAATCAGCTCCGTGGCCGTTCCGGCCGCCAGGGGGATCCGGGGGAGAGCCGGTTCTACCTGTCCCTCGAGGACGATCTCATGCGTCTCTTCGCGACCGGCGCGATGAACTGGGTCATGGACCGGGCCCTGCCCGACGACGTGCCGATCGAGGCGAAGATGGTCACCAAGGCCATCGAGCGGGCGCAGAACACCGTGGAAGCGCGCAACGCGGAGACCCGCAAGAACGTGCTCAAGTACGACGAGGTGATGAACGAGCAGCGCAAGGTCATCTACAAGCGCCGCTCCCAGATCCTCGACGGTGCGGACCTGCGCGACGAGGCGCTCGAATACCTCTCGGACGCGATCGAGGGCGCCGTCGGCACCTATTGCGTGAGCGACATCATCGAGGAGTGGGATCTCGAAGGTCTCGCCACCGACATCAGCACGCTCTGGCCCGGCGAGGTGTCACCGCTGGAGCTGGGGTCGTGCCGCACGATCGACGAACTCGAGGAGATCCTCTGGGAGCAGGGCGCGTCGCTCTACGAGGAACGCGAGAAGGAGCTCGGCGCCGAGGTCATGCGCCAGGTCGAGCGCCAGGTGATGTTGCGCATCATCGACCAGCGCTGGCGTGAACACCTGAAAGAGATGGACCTCCTGCGCGAAGGCATCCACCTTCGGGCGATGGGCCAGCGGGACCCCGCAACCGAATGGCAGCGCGAGGGCTTCGACATGTTCGGTCAGATGATGACCGGCATCGCGCTCGACTTCGTGAAATACGTCATGCACGTGCAGGTCGCCGTCAAGGACGCGCCGCTCCAGGACGAGCAGGCGCTCGACGGGGTCACCGAGCAGAAGCAGGACGCCGCCGCGGGCACCAAGGCGTCGGCGATTCCCGACGCCGGCGCACCCCCGGTCGTGAAGGCGAACGAGGCGCGGAGCAATACGCCGGTCGTGAAGTCGGACCTCGAGAAGGTCGGCCGTAACGAGCCCTGCCCCTGCGGCTCCGGCAAGAAGTACAAGGCCTGTCACGGCCGCCCCGGCGCCGCCGGATAGGTTCCTCCCAAGATGAGACGCCGGGGTCAGAGCCCCGTCCCATCTTTTGCCGACCATGCAGGACTTCACCGACCAACTCGCCGCCATCCGTGCCCGACTCGACGAGGCCGCGGGCTATCTCCGCATCGGCGAGCTCGAGATGCGCCAGCCCCAGCTCGAGACGGAGGCATCGCGCCCGGACCTGTGGGACGACCAGGACAAGGCGCGCGCGGTCACCAGCGAGCTCGCAGCCGTGAACGAGGATCTCCAACTCTTCGGACAGCTCACGACCGAGGTGGACGACGTCGAGACGCTCCACGAGATGGCCCGCGAGGAGAACGACGAGTCGCTCGAGCCGGAGATCGCCGAGGCCGCCGCATCGCTCGAAGCGCACCTCGACGAGCTGGAGATGCGCTCGCTGTTCACCGGGGAGTTCGACGAACGTGATGCCGTCTGCCAGATCAAGTCCGGCGAGGGTGGCACGGATGCCCAGGACTGGGCCGAGATGCTGATGCGGATGTACAACCGCTGGGCCGACCGGCGCGGTTTCGCCGTCGAGATCACGGCCGTGTCCGAGGGCACGGAGGCAGGGCTCAGCAGCGTGGAGTTCATCCTGAAGGGCCGTCACGCCTACGGGTTGATGCAAGCCGAGCATGGCGTGCACCGTCTCGTGCGCATCTCGCCGTTCAACAACGAGGGCAAACGCCAGACCGCCTTCGCCGCCGTGCAGGTCGCGCCCTTCTTCGAGGAGGTCTCTGATCAGATCGAG
Source organism: Acidimicrobiales bacterium (assembly GCA_021604885.1). Taxonomy (GTDB): domain Bacteria; phylum Actinomycetota; class Acidimicrobiia; order Acidimicrobiales; family Aldehydirespiratoraceae; genus JAJRXC01. Next base: position 4,407 of record BQJV01000205.1, on the reverse strand, counting down.
ATCGACGAGAAGGAGCTGCGCATCGACACCTACCGTTCGTCGGGCGCCGGCGGTCAGCACGTCAACGTGACCGACTCAGCGGTGCGGATCACGCATCTCCCGACGGGCCTCGTCACGAGCTGCCAGAACGAGCGCAGCCAGCACCAGAACAAGGACCGCGCCATGCAGATGATGGCCGCCAAGCTCCTCGACCTGGAGCGCAAGAAGCGCGAGGACGAGATCGCCGGCATCACCGGCGAGCAGCAGAATGTGGGCTTCGGCAGCCAGATCCGCAGCTATGTCATGCAGCCATACCAGATGGTGAAGGATCTCCGCTCCGAGCACGAGACCGCGCAGGTCGAACAGGTGCTGGGCGGCGAGGTCGAACCCTTCATGGAAGCCTGGCTCCGATGGACCCGCGCGCAGGCCGAAGCCGCTTCGTAGTGGCCGACACCGCCCGAGGAGGAGTGCCGCTGCATCACCGCCTCGCGCTGCTACCGTTCTGCCTTCGGGCGGCCCGTTTGTCTCAGGATCGTGGATGATCAAACTCGAGAACGTCACGAAGGTCTACAAGGGCGACGTCGTCGCGGTTCGTGACGCCACCGTCGACATCGCAAAGGGTGAGTTCGTCTTCCTGGTCGGTCAGTCCGGCTCCGGCAAGTCGACCTTCATTCGACTGTTGAACCGGGAGGAATCTCCCGAGCACGGCACGATCTTCGTCGCCGGCAAGGACATCAGCAGCCTCGGTGCCTGGAAGGTGCCGTATCTGCGTCGCAACATCGGTTACATCTTCCAGGATTTCAAGCTCCTTCCGAAGAAGACGGTCGCCGAGAACGTGGCCTTCGCCCTCGAGGTGATCGGCAAGCCCCGCCACGTCATCCGCAAGCAGGTGCCGGCGATCCTCGAGCTGGTCGGCCTGGCCGACAAAGTCAACAACCTGCCCCACGAGCTGTCCGGCGGCGAGCAGCAGCGGGTGTCGATCGCCCGCGCGTTCGTGAACCGGCCGCTGATCCTCCTGGCCGATGAGCCGACCGGCAACCTCGATCCGCAGACCTCGGTCGGGATCATGAAGTTGCTGGACCGCATCAACCGCACGGGCACGACCGTGGTCATGGCCACGCACGACCGGGGCATCGTCGACACGATGCGCCGCCGTGTGATCGAACTGGACCGGGGCGTGGTCGTTCGCGATCAGGCCCGCGGCGTCTACGAGTAGGGCAGCGACATGGCGATCAGTCCCATCTACGCGCTGCGCGAGACCGGCCAGAACCTCTGGCGCAACTTCATGCTGTCGTTCGCGACGATCCTCACCATTGGTGTGTCGTTGTGGCTCTTCGGCGGCTTCTTCCTGTTCAACTACGCCGTCGACAATGCCACCGCGCGGTGGGAGGGCGGCATCGAGTTCGTCGTCTGGATGGATCCCGAGGCCTCCGAGGACCAGGACGCCAACATCCGCAACAGCCTCGACAGCCCGGCGATCGCGAGCTGGACCTACATCGACCAGCAGGAGACGTTCGAGGAGTTCAAGGAACTCTTTGCGGACACGCCGGAGATGATCGATGTGGTCACCGCCGACATCCTGCCGCCGTCGTATCGCGTCGTGCCGTCGAATCCCGACGCGGACGTGGTGCAGGAGCTGGTCACCCAGTTCGAGGACAGACCCGGCGTACGCGACGTCGTGTCTGCGGACAAGACGATTCGCCAGATCCAACAACAGGCGGACGAGATCGGCCAGGTCTTCCTCGTCGGGTCGATCATCCTGCTCGTCGCGGCGACGCTGCTCATCTTGACCAATGTCGTCAGCGCCATCCGTAGCCGCGGCGCGGAGATCGAGATCATGAAGGTGGTCGGTGCGACCAACTGGTTCATTCGGATCCCCTTCATCCTGGAAGGACTCGCGCAGGCGGTCATGGGCGCGGTGTTGGCCTGGGTCGGCCTCTACTTCCTGAACAACAACGTGATCGAGGGTCTCGGCGACGGTGACGCGCTCGAGTTGATGCAGGGCTTCCGCGTGAGCGACAACGAGTTCTTCTCCACGAGTCTCCTCGTCCTGGGTATCTCGGCCATCGTGTCGATCATCGGCTCGATGGTCGCCGTCACCCGCTACCTCGACGCCTGAGCTGACCGTGGACATCTCGATGACGCTCCCGACGATGGCGTCGGGACTGGATCGGGCGCTGACCAACGAATGGTGCGCGGCGATCGACGAGGGGCCGTTCCGGTCGCTCGCGATCGGGGAGCGGATCGCGTTCGACAACCTTGAGCTGCACACGACCCTCTCCTACGCCGCGGCCCGCACCGAGCGGGTACGGATCGCGCCGACGCTCGTCATCCTGCCCATGCATCCGGTGGCGCTGATGGCGAAGAAGCTCGCGACGCTCGACGTGCTGTCCGGCGGCCGAGTGGACGTGGTCGTCGGCGTCGGTGGCCGCGATCAGGACTATCGCGCGGCCGAGCGGTCGTTCGCGAAGCGCCACCAGCGGCTCGACGATCAGGTGGCCGAGATGCGACGACTCTGGGCCGGCGGTGAGATGGTGGACGGCGACCCGCCCATCGGGCCGACCTGCGTCCAGCCGGGCGGACCTCCCGTCCACGCCAGCGCTCTCGGGCCGCTGTCGATGGCGCGGGCTGCGCGCTGGGCCGCCGGCAACATGGGCTTCACGCTCGGACCCAACACAGATGACCATGCGGCGACCTTCGCGGCGGTGCACGACGCCTGGAGCGCCGAAGGACGCACCGACGCTCCTCGCGTCAGCACGAGCTTCTTCTACAGCCTCGACCCCGACGCCGAACGGGTGCTGCACGACTACGCGTATCGCTACTTGCAGGTCTTCGGCCACGAAGCGGCGGAGATGATGGCGTCGATGACGACGGCCGCCGGGCCCGACGCGCTCGCCGACGCGCTCGATCGCCTCGACGCCGCCGGATGCGACGAGGTGTACCTCGTCCCGACGACCACGGATCCGGACCATCTGGCGCAGGTCGCTCGTCTCCGGGGATGACCGACGACCGCCCGAATCCTGTCGACCCGAGCGTCGTCGACATCGACGTTCTGGCCGGATGGATGGATGCCCGTGGGCTCGCGGAAGGGGCGCTCACCGAGCTCACCCCGCTCGCCGGTGGCACACAGAACCTGCTGCTGCGGTTCGTGCGAGCGGGTCGCACCTTCGTGCTGCGTCGTCCGCCCGAGCACAAGCGCAGGAACAGTGACGAGACGATGCGCCGCGAGGCGCGCGTGCTTGCGGCTCTGGCCGGATCCGAGGTTCCCCATCCCGCGCTGATCGCCGCGGAGTCGGACATCGACGTGCTCGGTGCGGCGTTCTATCTCATGGAGCCTGTGGACGGGTTCACGCCGACTTCCGGCCTTCCCGCCTATCACGCGGGTGATCCCGCAGTTCGGCGCGCAATGGGCTTCTCGCTGGCTGACGCGGCAGCAGCGTTGGGACGCGTCGATCATGTCGCCGTCGGGCTCGACGGGTTCGGGAAGCCGGAGGGCTACCTCGAACGGCAGGTGCCGCGTTGGCGCTCGCAGCTCGAGTCCTACGCCGAACTCGGCGGTGACTGGACGCCCGACATTCCTCATCTCGACGGCGTCGGCGAGTGGCTCGACGCCAACCGGCCGGCGACCTTCGAGCCCGGCGTGATCCACGGCGATTACCACCTCGGCAACGTGATGTACCGGCATGACACCCCGGACCTTGCGGCAGTCGTGGACTGGGAGTTGGCCACGATCGGTGACCCGTTGATCGATCTTGGCCTCATCGTGGCGTTCTGGCCGGAGGAGGGCGGACAGGCCACCGCCGTGAGCGTGACGCCGTGGGACGGCTTCCCGTCGGTCGACGAGATGGTTGCCCGCTACGGAGACGGCTCGACGCGGGACCTGTCCGCCGTGAACTGGTACGGCGTCCTGGCCTGTTACAAGACCGGCATCATCCTGGAGGGCACCCACGCGCGTGCGATGGCCGGGCAGGCGCCGAAGGCATTCGGCGACATGCTGCATGCGACGACGGTCGGCCTCTTCAACAAGGCCGATCTCATCATCCGCCGGAGCTGAAACCGCCACGCGGTGACCGCATGCGCTGCGGAGCTGCGGTCGGCGCGTTAGTGTCGTTGCAGTTCAGGAGGTTGTGATGGGCCCTCGGCGGGAGGTCTCTGCAGCGGACGGATGCCGGATTTCCTATGAGGTGGCGGGAGACGGCCCGTGTCTGCTCATCGTTCCGACATTGTTCCAATCGGCCGCGTCATGGCGGGGGCTCGGCTATGTCGAACGCCTCGCCGCGGACCATCGCATCATCGTCATGGACCCGCTCGGGCACGGTGAGAGCGACCGTCCGCACGATCCCGAGGCCTACGAGGTGGAGGCGGCGGTGGGTCATGTGACTGCCGTACTCGCGAACGAGGACATCACCGATGTCGTCCTCTGGGGGT
>BQJV01000204.1 GCA_021604885.1 Acidimicrobiales bacterium | reverse complement strand
CGAGGCCGAGGTCGCGTTCGTGCTCGGCGCCGATCTCCCGGCGGCGCCGGTCACCCGCGCTGACGTCGCGGCCGCCACCGACCATGTCGTGGCCGCCATCGAGGTCTGCGCCAGCCGCATCGCCGGATGGGACATCACGATCTTCGACACCGTCGCCGACAACGCATCGTCGGGCGTCTTCGTGATGGGCGACTCGCCCGTCCCGCTCGATGACATCGAGGCGGATCTGCCCGGCGCGGAGATGGCCGTCGTCTGTGACGACGAGGTGATCAGTGCCGGCTCCGGCGCCGCCTGCATGGGTCACCCGATCAATGCCGTCGTCTGGCTGGCCAATGCCGTCGCCGAACAGGGCGACCCGCTCCGCGCCGGTGAGATCATCCTCTCCGGCAGCCTGGGCCCGCTCGTGCCCGCCCGGCCCGGCACCACCTACCAGGCGACGATCACCGGCCTGGGCGCCGTACGCGCGGTCTTCGGGCCCGACGAAAGCGAGAATGCATGACTGTCACCGCCGCGATCGTCGGCACCGGGAACATCGGCACGGACCTGCTGCACAAGCTCCGTCGATCCGAGACGATCGAGCCTCGCTTCATGATCGGCATCGATCCGGACAGCGCCGGACTGCAGGCCGCGGCGGCGATGGGACTCGAGACGTCCGCGGGCGGGGCGGACTGGCTGCTCGCGCATCCCGAACCTCCCGATCTGGTGTTCGAGGCCACGTCGGCAGGGGTCCATGCGGCAAATGCGCCGCGCTACGCCGAGGCGGGAATCCGGGCGGTGGATCTCACCCCGGCGGCGGTCGGCCCGTTCGTCGTCCCACCCGTCAACCTGACGACCCACGCCGGTGCCGACAACGTCAACATGGTCACCTGCGGCGGCCAGGCGACCATCCCCATGGTCCACGCCGTGTCTCGGGTGGCACGTGTCGCCTACGCCGAGATCGTCGCCACGGTCGCATCCGTGTCCGCAGGCCCCGGTACGCGGGCCAACATCGACGAGTTCACGCGCTCGACCGCCGCCGCCGTCGAGCAGCTCGGTGGGGCCGATCGCGGCAAGGCGATCATCATCCTCAACCCGGCCGAACCACCGCTCATCATGCGCGACACCGTCTTCTGCTCGCTCGAACCCGCCGCGAACGAGGATGCCGTGACCACGTCGATCCACGAGATCGTCGCCGAGGTCCAGCAGTACGTCCCCGGCTACCGGTTGCTGCGGCCGCCCCAGTTCGACGCCGACATCACCGCCGATGGCCGCGGCCGCGTCGCCATCTTCATCGAGGTCGAAGGGGCCGGCGATTTCCTCCCGCCCTACGCGGGCAACCTCGACATCATGACCGCAGCTGCGGTCAAGGTCGGCGAGGTCCTCGCCGCGGAGGTGACCACCTGATGCCGTTCTCCGACACACTCGACGTCCGCATGACCGACTCGTCGCTGCGCGACGGTTCCCACGCCAACGGGCACCAGTTCACCGAAGCCGACGTCACCACCATCGTGGACGGTCTCGCCGGCGCCGGCGTTCCCGTCATCGAAGTCACCCACGGCGATGGGCTGGCGGGCTCGTCCTTCAACTACGGCTTCTCGGCGGTCGACGAGCGCCGACTCATGGCGGCCGCGGTCGACACCGCCGCCGGGCGCTCGCTGATCGCTGCGCTGATGCTCCCGGGCCTCGGCACGATGGACGACATCCGCGCCAGCCGCGACCTCGGCGTGTCCGTCATGCGCGTCGCCACCCACTGCACCGAGGCCGACATCGCCCGGCAGCACTTCGGGATCGCCCGTGACCTCGACCTCGAGACGGTCGGCTTCCTCATGATGGCGCACAGCCAACCGCCCGAGGCGCTCGCCGAGCAGGCGCGGATCATGGCGGACGCCGGCTGCCAGTGCGTCTATGTCGTCGACTCGGCAGGCGCCATGATCCTCGACGAGGCGAGCGATCGGGTCGCGGCGCTCGTGGCCGAGCTCGGCAACAACGCGCAGGTCGGCTTCCACGGTCATCAGAACCTCGGCCTGGGTGTGGCCAACGCGGTGCTCGCCCAACGGGCGGGCGCCGTGCAGATCGACGCCTCCACGCGGGCGTTCGGTGCCGGATCCGGCAACCCGCCGACGGAGGCGCTCGCGGCGGTGTTCGACCGGATCGGGGTGCGCACGGGCATCGACGCGTTGCGCATGTTCGACGTCGCCGAGGAGATCGTCCGCCCCGTGATGAACGGGGAGTGCGTGCTCGACCGCATGAGCCTGATCATGGGGTACGCCGGCGTCTATTCGAGCTTCCTGCGCCACGCGTACCGAGCGGCGGAGCGCTACGACGTGTCCGGGGCGGAGATCCTGCTGCGGTGCGGCGAACGCAAGCTGGTCGGCGGCCAGGAGGACCAGATCATCGACATCGCGATCGAGCTCCGAGCCGATGCCGGCTGACGGCTCCACGTTTCAGGACCGCCATCGAGCGCGTGGTACCGTCCATGACCCTGCCGACCGCTGGGGAAGCCGTTCGTCACAGGCCTGCATGTCCGATCCGCCCAACGTCTCAACGCCCGATATCGACAACCGTTCGGTGCTCGGTCGGGTCGATCGCATCATTGGCGCGTTCCACGACACCGACAGCGTCCTCACGCTCCACGAGTTGACCGAGCGGACTGGCCTCCCGAAGTCGACCGTCCACCGGATGGTGAAGCAGCTCGACGGGATCGGGTGGCTCGAACACGACTACGACGGCTACCGAGTCGGCATGCGACTCTTCGAGATCGGTGGGCTGGCAACGCGGCGGCGTCGGCTGTCCGAGTCGGCGTTCCCACACCTACAGGCCCTGTCCGTCGCGACCGGCTTCGCGGTGCAGCTCGGGATTCTCGACGGTACCGAGGTCGTGTACCTCGAACGGATTGTCAAAGGCGACTTTCCCCTGCCCACCCGGGAGGGGGGACGTCAACCCGCCTACTGCACGGCGCTCGGCAAGGCGATGCTCGCGTTCGATCCCGAGACCACCGCCGAGGTGCTGGCCGGGGAGTGCCCGTCGCGCACCGCCCAGACACTGACGCCCGAACGGCTCCGAGCCGAGTTGCGCCGGGTGGCCGAGACCGGGCTCGCATTCGACCATCAGGAGGCGTACGCGGGACTCGCCTGTGTGGCCGCGCCGTTGCGCAGTGGCGGACGCGCCATCGCCGCCGTCTCGGTCACGGGACCGGTCGCACGAATCGACCTCCACGCGGTCGCACCGATGGTGCAGGCGACAGCCGAAACGATCTGGAACGACCGCTTCCGGCGTCCCTGATCGGCGCCGAACGGCACCGCCGGTTCGGGGATTTTGCGCCACCCCAAGCGAGAGTACCGCCTGGTTCGGGGTGCGCCGCGCTCGATCGGCCCGGCCAGATCGGCGCGTCGATCCCGGCCACCGGCACGGACGTGCCAACGGTCACAAACCGCCGTCTTACGATGCGAACCAAGCAAGCGCCATGCAGGTACGCGTGGAGCCACATCGACAGCGGGGGTCAGTCATGCAGCAACGAGAGTCCGGATCATTGGGGGCGGAGGAACGTCTCCGACGACAGCCGAGGGGGCACACGCGTCGTCAACTGATGCTCGCCGTCCTCGCGGTCTTCGCCCTTCTCGTCGCGGCGTGTGGCGATGACGGCGAGACCACCGACAACGAAACCGACGGCGACTCGGGGGCAGACCTCGATTCCGACCCGGGCGACGGCTCCGACGGCGAGGCAGACGGCGACGCAGACGGCGATCCCGATGTCGGCCTTGAGCCGGTCATGGGCGGATCGATCACCATCGGTCAGTTCTCACCACCCGGCAGCTTCGACCCGACTTCCTCGGGTTCGAGCAACGGCACGCTCGGCGGCTCCGAGCTGCGCGCGCTCTACGACACCGTGGTCAACTGGGACCCAACGGTCGGGGAGTATGAACTCCGGACCGCGGAGTCCTTCGAGCCGAACGACGACTTCACCGTGTGGACGCTCGTCCTGAAGGACGGGATTTCCTTCACCGACGGCACGCCGTACGACGCAGAAGCCGTTGTCTACAACGTCGAACGCCACATGGCGGAGACGTCTCGCTCACAGTCGCGGGCCACCCTGCTCGGCTTCATCGAGTCGATGGACGTCGTCGATCCGCTGACGGTCGAGTTCAGCCTGACTCGACCGTGGGCCGGCTTCATCTACCTCTTCAGCATCGACGTCGGCATGATCGCCTCACCCACCGCCATCCAGGCCGCCGGTGAGGACTTCGGGTTCTCCCCCGGAGATGCGGGCGCAGGTCCGTTCGTACTCGCCGACTACCGGCCGGGCGAGTCGATGACCTTTGCTCGAAACGACAGCTACTACGGGGGCGACGTCTATCTCGACGAGCTCGTATTCGTCCCGACCCCCGGTGGCCAGGAAGCGGCCTACGAGTCCGTGCGTGGTGGTGACCTCGACGGCGCCTACTTCCGCTCAGCGGTGGCGGTGAGCGAAGCGCCCGGAGATGGCCTCAGCGTCCACGCCACATCGAAGCCCGCCGGGAACGTGATGGACATCAACGCGGGTGTGGTCGTCACATGTCAGGACGGAGCGCCTGCCGGATGCGAGGACGTGGCCGACGGTGAGTCGGTCAGGACGTCGCCCCCGGGCGCCGACCTGCGCGTACGCCAGGCCATCGCCGCAGCGATCGATGCGGACCAGGTGAACGCTCGAGCGTACGACGGCCTCGCCGCCGCCGGGACCGCTCTGTTCCAGCCCGGGTTCCCGCTGTCGCCAGAGGTTCCCGGTCCGACCTACGACCCGGAGCTGGCTGCCAGCCTCGTCGAGGAAGCGAAGGCGGATGGCTGGGACGGATCGATCCGGCTCTACTCGGTGAGCGACGAGATCGGTGAGGCCCTCGGCCTGACCATCGGGGCCATGCTCACGGCGGTGGGGATGGACGTGGAGGTCGATACCTCGTTCACACCCCCCACGCTCGTCGAAGCAGTGGTCTTCAACCGTGACTACGACCTCGTGATCTGGGGCGCACCCCTGGGGCAGAACCCGGCCGGCAACTTCGTCGGTCTCGACAGCGCCTACAGCGCGATCGCAGCCGAACGGGGATTCCGTGGCTTCTCGAGCGAAGCGATGAGCGAAGCGATCGATGCCCTGAGGCTTGCGTCGACCGATGACGAGATCACGGAGGCGTACCGACTCGTGGCCGAGGCGTGGAACGCCGGCGTGCCTGCTGTGGCGCTGAACGAGCTCCAGAATGCCCTCATCACCCGCAGTGACCTGATGGGTGTCGAGCTCACGTCCAATCAGGCGATGCTCTATGACGAAGCCTGGCTCGCAGGCTGATACAGAAGTCCACAGCGACGGGCGGGAGGGTGTCGAGTGCTGAAGATGATCGGGGGGAGGTTGTTATTGCTGCTCCCGGTGCTGCTTCTCGTGTCACTCGGCACCTTCCTGCTCGTCGAGCTTGTCCCGGGCGACCCGGCACTCCAAGTGCTGGGTCCGAACAGCACCTCGGCCGACTACGAGCGGGTTCGACAGGAGATGGGGCTCGACGAGCCGATCCTCGAGCGCTACACGAGCTGGGTCGCGGACGCAGTACTCCACCAAGATCTGGGCCAGAGCCTCGTACCGCCGGTCGAACCCGTCTCCGATCGTCTGTTGCGGGCCCTACCGGTCAATCTCGAGCTCGCGTTCCTCGCGCTCGTCATCGCGCTTGTCGTGTCGGTGCCAATCGGTGTGGTGTCGGCGTGGCGCCAGGGCGGGCGTTTCGACCGGCTGACGACGACCGGATTGTTCGGCGTTGTCTCCGTGCCCAGCTTCCTCGCCGGCATTCTTCTCATCCTGCTCCTCGCCGTGCAGTGGGAGATCTTTCCGCTCAGCCAGTGGGCCCGCCCGAGTGAGGAGGGCTTGGCGGCCAACCTCCATCACGCATTCCTTCCAGCGGTCACTCTGGCCTTGACGGAGATCGCGGTCTTCTCCCGGATGCTGCGCAACGACATGATCGCAACGCTCCAGGAAGACTTCATTCTCGCGGCTCGGGCCAAGGGTCTGCCCGTGGGCAGGGTGCTCTTCCGTCATGCGTTGCGCCCCTCGTCGTTCTCCTTGCTGACCCTCATCGGAGTCAGTCTCGGGCGACTGATCGGCGGAACAGTGATCGTCGAAGCGCTCTTCTCTCTTCCGGGTGTCGGGCGGGTCATCGTCGAAGGGGCGCTCTCGAGCGACTACACGATGGTCCAGGGCGGGGTGCTCGTCGTTGCCATCGCCTACGTCCTGGTGAATCTCGTCGTCGACCTTCTGCTCGTCGCCCTTGACCCTCGGCAGCGTCACCGATG
>BQJV01000203.1 GCA_021604885.1 Acidimicrobiales bacterium | reverse complement strand
GCGGCGGTGAGGAGTGCGAGCACGGCGAACAGCACGACGAGTCGGGCGCGGGTGGACTTGACCATTGGGGGACCTCCGGGCGAGTGGATGCACAACGGTAGTCCGGCCGGACGCGACTCCGGGCCCCTCCCGAAGGGAGAGGCCCGGAGCCACGAGGGATCCGGTGGAAGCCGCCGCGCCCCACACCGGAATTCTCAGACCGCCGCCCAAGAACTGTTGTTTGTCGTGTCTCCATTGTGTCGGAATCGAACACAAGGGTTCGTCAGCCACGCGACGTCGGTTGCGTCAGGAATCGGACACAACGGCTCCGGGAGCCGGGTCAGGCCGGTACGTGCGCCCAGACGACGGCGAGCGGCGCCGCCATGACGGTCTCGTCGAGTTCGTCGCCCGCCGCGTCCAGCCAGCCGCGTCCGATGTCCACGGGCGCCGGCTCCGGTCCGAAGTTGACCGCGACAAGTGCTCGCGACGATCCCGCCGATCGTTCGATCACGAACAGCCCGCGCTCCGCCGGGCGGATTCGTTGGTCCGCGTCGGGGTGAAACGCCGGGCACGACCGTCGACGCGCCAGCAGGGACAAGAGCTCCGATCCCCGCGAGGTCGCCGCGTCGAGGAACGCCGCCGGTGCGGCGAAGCGGCCACGGTTGAGATCCCGCCCGTGGCCGGTCGCCGCGAAGCGGGCGGTGTCGTTGCCCGAGGCGGCGAGCGAGTGGGCGTAGACGAGCGGCACGCCGGCGAGCGCGAACATCACGGCGTGGGTCGCCAGGACCCGATCGTCAGCCGTCTCGTCGTCCGCGCCATGTCCACACAGCGCCCGCCACGTCGCGGCGAGTTCGTAGGGCTCGCTCCCCCCGCCGGACGCCGCCTCGTTGACCACCCCGCCGACCGAGCGGCAGGCCTCGGCGAGTGCCTCGATCTGATCGTCCTCGAGCCAGCCACGGGCCGGACGCACACCGACGCCATCGTGACTCGCGAGGAAGTTGACGAACGTCGTGCCCGCCGGGCGTCGAAGCTGCTCCGCCCACGAACGCAGCGGGCCGGCATCACCCGTGAGCGCAGCGTGGAGCACGAGCGGCGCGAGCGTGAACTGGTAGACCGCGTCGGCCTCGGGCTCCTCGGTCGAGCCGAAGTAGGAGACGTTGTCGGCATGGGGGACGTTCGTCTCCGTGATGAGCACGATCGACGGATCGACATCGTCCAGGACGCTGCGCATCACCGCCACCAGCGCGTGCGTCTCGGGCTCGTGGATGGACGGACGGGCAGGCTCCTTCCAGAGGTAGGCGACCGCGTCCAGCCGGATGGCGTCGGCACCGGCGGCCACGTAGCGGAGCAGCACCTCGACGATCGCGAGCAGGACAGCCGGCGTGCGATAGTCGAGATCGACCTGGTCCGCACTGAACGTGGCCCACACATCGACCGGCTCACCCCTCCGTCGGAATGACGCCACCGGCGCGCCGGGCCGGGGTCGGACCACCGCACCGAGGTCGACATCGGGCGGCAAGGTGCGAAAGAAGCCGTCGACCGCCGGATCGCCGGCGAGCCACGACCGAAACCAGGTGCCCTGGGCGGAGACATGGTTGACCACCGCGTCCGCCATCAGACGGTGCCGTGTGCCGAGATCGGCGAGATCGCTCCAGACTCCGACGGCCGAGTCGACGACGGCATGGTCCCGGACACTGAAGCCGCCGTCCCCCGACGACGGATGGAAGGGCAGCACGTGGACCCCGTTGATCGCCGGCGCCAGTGCATCGACCACCTCGGTCACCGCGGCGATGCCGCCGGACCCGAAGTGATCCGGGTACGCGATCAGCCACGCGTCCTGTTCCGTCCAACGCTCGCGGCGGCGAGCCGGGCGTTCGGCGCCGGCGACGCGCGTGTTGATCTCGCGAGCCAGGTCGTCGGCCGCGGCGCCGTAGAGACGGCGGAGCAGGCCGAGCCGATCGGTCAGCTGTCGACCTCACCGGGGTCGACCGGCTCCGGCGGCTCGTTCAGCGAACGGAAGTGGTCGAGCAACTCGGCGATGCGGTCCTGCGCCTCGGCCCAGGCGACGCGGTCGGGCGGGTCCTCGGCGAGCGCTTCGTCGGCCGCGCGGAACTCCCGATCGATCTCGATGAGCAGCTCGCCTTCGGTGTCCGGCAAACCGTCGTCGGTCGGCGGGTCGCCGTCGCCGTTGGTGGGAGGCGGGTCGATGATCGGTGCCAGTTCTCCGCCGGCCGGACGCGCGACCAGATCGTCGAAGGACTCGCCCGGGAAGAGATTCTCGAGCGCCTCCTGGAACGTCTCGCCGATCGCGAGCTGCTCGCCTTCGCCGACGGAGACGATCACCTTCTCCAGGGTCGGCACACTGGTGCCCTCGGCTGCGACATAGAGCGACCGCACCCAGAGGATGGCATCGTCGATCGGGATGAGCAGCACGTCGCTGAACTCGACGGCCGAGCCATTGGCGTCGAGGAGTGTCAGCAGTGCGGAGATCTCCTCGTTCTGGCCGACGCTGGTGGCCACGAGCACGGGGCCGGGAACGGACGCGGAGTTCATCTCATAGCTGACGAGGCGCGACTGTCCGTCCGCGGTCGTCTCTCCGACCACGAAGGCTTCGAGCTCCTTGCGGGTGTCGTCGTCCGACGACGGCACGAAGGTGCGCAGCGTCACGAACGACGCCTCGTCCTCGCCGGGGAGCTGCATCAGCGTGTAGTAGGGGTTGACCCGCTGCTCACGGGTGGTCTCCACGCCCAGCTCGTCGATGCTCGTCTCGGCGGTGCCACCGGCGCGCACCGAGCGGCCCGGGTCCTGCGAGACAGCCCACGCCTCGGTGCCGATGATGAGCGCCTCGGGATCGTTGACCTGATAGCGGGCGTACATGTTGGTCTGCACCCGGAAGAGGTCCTGCGGGTAACGCAGGTGGTCGCGCAGCGTCTGCGGCATCTCGTCGAAGTCGGAGAACAGGTTCGGGAACGCGCCCCGCCAGGCACGGATGATCGGGTCGTCGATCGGCATCACGTAGAAGGACACGGTGCCGTCGTAGGCGTCGACCACGGCCTTCACGGAGTTGCGGACATAGTTGAAGTCCGACCCGGCCAGGCCGCCCTCCTGCAACCGCCCGTTGTCGCTGCTCTCGCTGTACGGGAAGCGGTTCGACGTGGTGTAGCCGTCGATGACGTAGAAGATCCGACCATCGGCGATGACCGGGTACGCGTCGGCGTCGAACTTGAGGAACGGCGCGAGCGCCTCGACGCGATTGTGGACGTCGCGGTTGTAGATGATGCGGGTGTCGTCATCGACGAAGTTCGAGATGAGCGGGTCGATCTCGCTGAAGCGCAGGGCGAACGCGGCCTTGCGCAGGAACGACCCCATCTCGACACCGCCGGTGCCGGTGTAGGCGAACGGCACGTCGGTGCCGGTGACCGAGTCGACATAGTCGATCTCGTCGACCGTGGTGGACACGAGCGCGTAGCCGCCGAGATCTTCGCCGTGGTAGATCTGCGGATTCTCGACCTCGAGGTCGATCGACTCGTCCGCCGTGGTGGGGAGACCGGCCACGACGAAGTCCGGCGAGCCGGAGCTCGTCGTCGAGTCGGCGGTTGCCATCGCGATGCCGTAGCCGTGGGTCAGGCGCACATGCTGGCGCTCCCAGCTCAACCCGCCGCCGAGATCGAGCTCGCGCGCGCCCACGACGACCTGACGGACCTCGCCGTCGATCTCGTAGCGATCGGTGTCGAGGAAGAGCTGCGGGTCGGTGCCGGCCCGGCGCCCCGGGTCGAACAGTTCCTCGCCGACGAACCGGTAGAACTCCCGCTCGGCCTGCTCCCGCTCGAAGGTCGGATGCACGGCGACCGGGTCCAACAGGCGGGCGTTGGCGACCGCGGCCGCGTTGTTGCGCAGCTGCTCGGCGGTGAGTTCCTCGGTGTAGGTGAAGTCCTCGGGCTGAATGTCGTCCAGGCCGAAGGCGAAGTTCGTCGCTTCGATGTTGCGGGCCACGAACTCGGCCTCGCGGGTCGTCTCGTTCGGCTGGACCTGGAACCGCTGGACAAACGCCGGGTAGATCCCGCCCACGACGATCGCCGTGAACGCCCAGAGCCCGACCGCGAGCACCGGCATGGTCCAGCCCCGCAACCGGAGGTTGATGACCAGCAGCACCACGGCGGACAGCGAGATCGCGATCAGGAGATAGATCGCCGGGAGCTGCGCATTGATGTCCGTGTAGAGCGCGCCGTCCACGACTCCACGCTCCGACAGGGTGAGCTGGTAGCGGTCGAGCCAGTAGTCCGCGGCCTTGATCAGGGCGAGGACGGCGAGGATGCCGGAGAGGTGCACCTTGACGTTCGGCGTCGCCCGGCTCCCGGCGACGGCGGTGATCCGGATCGAACCGTTCAGATAGTGACTGACCGCCGTCAGGATGAAGATGATGACGAACGCAGCGAACGCCCAACTCACCACGAAGGTGAGGAACGGGAGTTGGAACACGTAGAAGCCGATGTCCCGACCGAACTGCGGATCCTCGATCCCGAAGTCCTGCCGGTTGGTGAACAGGAGCCAGGTCTCCCATTCCGACGACACGCCGGCGGCGGCGATCAGAGCGAACAGCAGCGACACGCCGGTGCGCACGAGGCCCTTCCGGCCGGCGACCACGTCGTGATACCGGGCGAGGAGCTCCTCCTCGGGCCCGGCCGGGCGAAATGTCGGCGCGGCGCGGTCCGTGAGGAAGAGGTTCAGCCACATGAACACGAAGAAGATCCCGCCGAAGATCAGCGTCAGGACGACCTTCGCGCCCAGCACCCGACGCCACACGGCCGACTGGCCGAGGGACTCGAACCACAGATAGTCGGTGTAGAAGCCGGCGAGACCCTGCAGCGACGTCGCCAGGATGATCAGCACGATCACGGCGACGACGGCAATCACCCGCCCGCGGCCACTCCCGCTTCCGGACTCGCGACGGGGCAGATCATCAGCAGCGCGCATCGAGTGCAGGCTATCGGCCGCTCAGCGCGTGGCGGAGTCGACTCGGCCGATCCGTGTCGTCACTCGACGGGCGCGAGCCAACAGGTGCAGGCGGGGTGGGCCGGCGGGTGGGCGTCACCCGTCGGGAATTCCTTGCCGGCATCGAGTTCGCCGGCGAGCTCGTTGTCCGCACAGTCGGGACCGCAGGGACCGCCGGACTCCACTCGCCAGTGGACGGGGCCGGACGCCGTCGCGACCACGACGAGACCGTCGACGGCCACCGCGGCGGCCGCAGCGGCTTCGTTCAGGCGTCGGCCGCGCGACTCGCGGTAGAGGGCGCGCACGGTGTCGGAGAGCTCGTCGTCATCATCCACCCGCTCGGCGACGTCGCGCAGTCGTTGACGCACCGGCGCGAGCGCGATGGCATCGATCTGGTCGTAGGCCGCGGCCAGCTTCGAGCGTTTCGATCCTCCGAGCTCGGAGGCCAGCTCCTTGAGCGCGGGGGCGGCGGCCTTCTCGTAGTCGGCGCGATGGGTGGCGTCGTCGTCGATCACGAGACTCACGGCATCGGCGCCACTGCGGCGGATGCCGTCGAGCAGCGTGCCCTGCTCCTCGACCAGGACCTTCTTCATCGCCTTGGCGGCGGCATCGGCAGCCCGCTTGCGTGCGCCGGCCCGCGCGACATCGAGTCCGTCCGGCTCCGGCTCCGGTTCGGGCTCGGGTTCGGGCTCCGGCTCCGGTTCCGATTCGTCGTCGTCGTCGGCTTCCTGCGAGGAGCGCAACTTCGCGAAGACGTCGTCCACGTCCGCGGTCGTCTCGTCCTCCGGGGCGGGTTCCGACTCGGCCTCGGACACGGCGTCCTCGGCCTCGACGTCGTAGAGCTCCGCGGTCGCGTCGTCGGTGTCTTCGGCTTCCCCGGCGTCTTCGGCTTCTTCGATCTCGTCGACTGAGGGCTCCGGTTCGGGCTCCGGCTCCGGTTCGGGCTCAGGCTCTTGGTCCTCGTCGCCCGCCTCCGCCGTGGCGGCATCCACATCGTCCTCGAGCACGTCGAGATGGGTCAGCGCCTCGACCTCGCCGGTGATGAACGCATCGTCGATGGGCCCGGGGTCCACGACGTCGTCGACGAGCGGATGCCCGACGAGCCGAGCGGCCTCGATCTCGCCCTCGAGCTCGTCGACCGTGGGCGTCGGCTCCGATGTCACCCGCAGACCGGCGCGCTCCGCGGACGAGCGAGCCTCCGGCACCGACGCGACGAGGTCGGTGACCGCGGTGTCGAGGCTCGCCTGGGCGATGGACAACGATTCCATGAGGCGATCACGGCCGGCGCGCAGCTGCTCGACCTGGGCTCGACCG
>BQJV01000202.1 GCA_021604885.1 Acidimicrobiales bacterium | reverse complement strand
ACTCCCACCACCGCAATCCACCGACTCCGTCTCGTCCTCGCCGCCAACGCCACATTCTCCGTGGTCGGCGGCGTGATCGCCCTCGTCGCCGCCTCGTGGGTCTCCCGCGAACTCGGCATCGACCATGTCGCGCTGACGCGCCTCCTCGGAGCCGGCCTCGTGGTCTTCGGCATCGACGTCGCCCTCGTGTCGCGCACCGCCGAGCGGCGCCTGCTCCCGGCCACGCTCGCGGTCTGCGCGGCCGACGCCGCATGGGTCCTCGGCACGGTGATCGTGCTCGCGACGGGCGTCCTCTCGACGACGGGCGCGCTCGTCGCCATCGTCGTCGGACTCGCCGTCGCCGACTTCGGCACCGCGCAGGCATGGCTGCGGGCCAAGGCGACTCCGTCGACGGCCGGATACGGTCAGGCCCGTGAGCGAGTCGCCGTATCCAACCGATGATGCCCTGATGGGTCTGGCCATCGACGAAGCCCGGCTCGCCGAGGAGCACGGCGACGTGCCGGTCGGCGCGCTCGTCGTGGTCGACGGCGCGGTGGTCGCCCGCCGTCACAACGAGCGGGAAGCCACCAACGACCCGACCGCCCACGCCGAGCTGCTCGCGGTCCGCGACGCTGCCGAGGCCTTGGGGTCGTGGCGACTCGAGGGCGCGACGGTTGTCGTCACCCTGGAGCCGTGCCCCATGTGCGCCGGCGCGTTGCAGCAGGCGCGGGTCGCCCGGGTGGTCTATGGCGCGGCGGACATGAAGGCCGGCGCCTGTGGTTCGCTCTACTCGCTCGGCAGCGACCCTCGGCTGAACCACGAGTTCGAGACCGTCCATGGCGTGCGCGCCGAGGAATGCGCATCCCTCCTCACCGACTTCTTCGCCACCCGCCGAGCCACCTGAGTTTGGACACGGTGTCAGACACCTGTCCATTCTCCTGGACGCCGACCCCGGGCTAGCGTCGTACGCATGCGGATCAACCTCTTCCTTCGGGTCGTGTTGCTCGCCGGCGGACTCAGCCTCGTGGCGACGGCGTGCGGTGACGACAGCGGCTCCACGGCCGACCCCCCCGACGACGACGGCGGGCAGACTGACGACAGCTCCGGCGACGACAGTTCCAGCGACGATGGCAGCGGCGACGTGCCCGGCGATCGCGGCCCGGAGCTCATCGGCACCTGGGCGATCACGACGTTCCAGCTCGCCGGCGCGGCGGGCGAGGCGACGCCCGCGGGTTCGCCGACCATCACGTTCGACGGCACCATGGTGCAGGTCGACACCGGCTGCAACACCGCCGAAGGCGAATACGCGACGTGGGGGGCGTACTACGTGCCGGATGACGACGACGGTCCTCCCGAAGGCCAAGGCATCGACTTCGAAGCGCTCAGCCGCACCGAGATCGCCTGCGACGCGGAGTACGCAGATCAGGACCTCGCGATCCCCGGGGCGGTCCGCGCCGCGGCCAGCTTCGACCTCGCCGACGGCGTGCTCACGCTCTGGCGCGACGACAACGTGATGATCTCCGCTGTTCCCGGGTGAGAATGGACAGGTGTCTGACCCCATGTCCATTCTGCTTCCGCCTGATGTCTCCGCCGACGAGGCCGAGATCCTCCGCACCACGAGTGGGCGGCCGTTCGTGCGCACCCCCGACGAGTGCTTCGACGGCCTTCCCGACTTCCCGTGGGCGCCCAACTACGCGGAGGTCGACGGCATGCGCATGCACTATGTCGAGGCCGGCGACCCCGACGGCGAGGTGGTGCTGCTCCTCCACGGCCAGCCCGACTGGAGCTACCTCTACCGCCGGATGATCCCGGTGCTGGCCGAGGCCGGCCTGCGGGTGATCGCCCCCGACCACATCGGTTTCGGCAAGTCGGACAAGCCGGTGCAGATGGCGGATTACCGGTTCCTGCACCATGTCGCCTGGATCGAAGCGTTCATGGACGTGCTCGGTCTCGACGCCATCACGCCGGTGGTCCAGGACTGGGGGTCGCTGATCGGCCTCCGTTGTGTCGGCAACAACCCGGACCGCTTCGCCCGCGTCGTCGTCGCCAACGGCCAGCTGCCGGTGGTCCCCGAGGGCTTCGCTCCGTTCCCCCAGCCCGAGACGCACGATCCCCAGGATCTTTCCTTCCCGTTCGTGACCGGGGGCGACGGTGGCGAGGGCGGCATGAGCGTCTTCGGCGAGTGGATCGCCTACGCGATGGTCGGCCGGGACTTCGTGCCGTCCGTCGTGATGGAGGCCTCGATCCGCCGTGACATCACCGCCGAGGAGATCGCCGCCTACGACGCGCCGTATCCGAGCCGCGTCTTCATGGCCGGTACGCGGATGTTCCCGTCGCTCGTGAACACGCTCGGCGACGTGCCGACCAACGAGGCCGCTCGCGCCGCACTCGACGCGTTCCCGCGCCCCGTGCTCGGCATGTTCGGTTTGCAGGACCCGATCTTCGGCGATCAGGCCACCCGTGACGCCACCCGCGTGCAGATCGCGGGCGCCGCCGGTCAGCCCCACAAGGACTACCCCGACGCCGGCCACTTCATCCAGGAGGACGTGGGCCCCGAGCTCGCCGCCGACATCGCCGCCTGGATCGCCGCCACCCCCCAGAGTTGAGACGCCGGGGTCAGAGTCCCGTCCCACCTTTCTCCTCATGACGGGCGAGCGGACGCCGATCGGTGTCTATGGCCACGCAGATCGGGCTCACGGAGACGGAGATCACCTCCCTCGCCGCGGCCTGCGATCGCAACGCCGACGATCTCGCCGCTGAGCTCGCCCGCCGGCCGTGGGC
Source organism: Acidimicrobiales bacterium (assembly GCA_021604885.1). Classification (GTDB taxonomy): domain Bacteria; phylum Actinomycetota; class Acidimicrobiia; order Acidimicrobiales; family Aldehydirespiratoraceae; genus JAJRXC01. The sequence goes on along the minus strand of BQJV01000202.1, from coordinate 3,553 downwards.
CATCCACGACCTCCTGACCGAACCACGGCTCGTCGAGTCCGTGCTCGACGCGGAGACGCTCGCCGATGCGCCCGCCCCGTTCGTGCTGTTCGCCGTGATGGCCCGCGTCGCCGCCGACGACCTGCTGGCGAGCACCTACCTGAACGACTGGGTCGGCCCCCGGTCCCGGCTCCCGGTGTTCGACGTCGAACCGGTGCAGGAGTTCGTCGCCGCGCCCGGCCGGGTCCTCTTCATGGCCCGGCTACTGGCGTCGATGGTGGACCCGACCGCCACTCCGGTTCCGGAGGGCGGATGTGATCCGTGGGACCTCGTCGACTGGCTCGCCGCGGTGTCGGAGAGCGAGCGCATTCTCGTGCTGCGCCGCGTCGGCGACCTGTCGCTCTACATCGCCGGCGTGCACGCCGACGCGATCGGTGGGGGCGTGTTGTCGCAGGACAAGGCGGAGAAGGTCGGCGCCGCGCTCGGCATGAACAGCGACGAGATCCTCGAGCTGTGCGATCCCGGCTCCTCGACCCCGGGGCTCGATGCGCTCGAACTCGTCGGCGCCCGCTCCTACCAGGAAGCTCGCCGCGACACGGATGCCGTCCCGCCCGTGGTCAGCGACATCGCCGAACGCATCCACGCGGCCCGCCGTTTCCTGACGCATCTCGCCGACGAGTTCCTGTCGCCCATCGGTCCGGATCCGCTGTTCGCCACCTGATCCCCGAATCGGTGTTGCCACCCTGCTCGGGCCGGTAACCTCGTCGGCGGAAGGTTGCCAGAGCGGACGAATGGGGCGGCCTCGAAAGCCGTTGTGGCCTCCGGGTCACCATGGGTTCGAATCCCATACCTTCCGCCAGAAGTGTCCCGGCTTCGGCCGGGATTCTTCGCGTTCGGGCATTTTGTCGTGACGTCGGTTCTCAGATGGCGGTGTTGTGCCGTGGCTCGTACAGGAGCATCTCCACCCCGCCGGGCAGCAGCATCGAGATCACGACTCCCCAGCCCTGGTCGACCGGATCCCCGCGGAACTCGACGCCCTTGTCGCGCAGCTCCGAGATCGTCGCGTCGAGGTCGTCGCACATCAGCGAGATCTCGTGTGATGGCGCGTCGGCCGGATGCACGCCGACCTCGGCCGGCGGAAGCCGGAAGATGAGCCAACCCTCGTCCTGACCATCGTCGACATGGCCGAGACCCAGGACGTCGCCGAGGACGGCTCGGAGCGCCTCCGCCTCCGCGGTGTAGAGCAGTGCGTGAACGCCCGTGATGGCCATGGGATCTCCTCGAGTCCCGACAACCCTCGCACATCCGCCACGGCCCACCTTGGGTCCGGTTCGAACCACCGAACCGGACCCGCCGGCCCGGTCGTCAGTTTTGGTTGACGCGACCGCGCAGGGCGGCGAAGCACATCCACATGCTGAGCGTTGCGACGAGGCCGATCGCGAGCAGCGCCTCGCCGAGCGTGCGCCACTCCCAGCCCTGCTGACCCAGCGAACGCATGCCGGCGAGGATGTAGGTCACGGGATTCAATCCGGCGACTGTGTCGAGCCAGCCGGTCAGCTGATCGCGTGGCACGTACGACGTCGTGAGGAACAGGAACGGGAAGAACAGCATGAAGCTCGAGTTCACCGCGGCGGGGTTGCCCGTCTTCAGGGCGATCGCGTAGCCGAAGCCGGCGAACGCCAGGGCCCAGAACGCCACGATCGCGACGTACGCCACGAAGCCGACGAGCCCGGTCTCGAACCGCACGCCGAGCGCGAATCCCAGAGCCACGATCGGGAGCGTGAGCGCCCCGGCGACCGCGACGTCGGCGAGCATGTGCCCGACGAGGATCGACGTGCGCCGCACCGGCGTGAGCAGCATCCGGTCGAGGTACTTGTTCTGCACGTCGAGCACGACGGCGGGCGCTCGTGACACGCCGGTGACGCCGAGCAGGATGGCCGTCGGCATCTGGAACGCCGTGTAGTCGAACCCGCCCGCCGCGGCCTCGGTGAGCCGCTCGAAAGTGGCGATGTTCACGACGAAGAAGAAGATCGCGATGAGCACCGGGGGCACCACCGCCTCGAGGTCACGAGGCACGGCCCGCAGTGCGCGACCGGCGACGGTCAGCGTGTCGCGCAGGAAGCCGCTGGGCGCGGCGAGGGTCTGGCCGACGGGATCGGCGACTCGTGTGGCGGTCATCGGGCGTCCTCCATGGTGGTGTTGGTACTCACGTGTGCGTCGGGGGCGTCGGCGTGGAGGCCGGTGCCGGTCAGCTCGAGGAAGACGTCGTCGAGCGAGGTGGAACGCAGGCTGAGCCCGTCGAACTCGATGCCGGCGGTGTCGAGCGCGATCGCGACCGGCCCGATCGTCTTGGCGCCGTCGGCGGTCGAGATGCGCAGGACGTCACCGTCGACGTCGATGGAGTCGACCCCCGCGATGTGGACCAGCGCGTCGCGGGCGACGCCGGCATCGCCCGCGATCTCCGCGATCACGATGTCGCGACCGACCTGGCGCTTGAGTTCGTCGGGCGTGCCTTCGGCGACGAGCCGGCCTTCGTTGATGATGCCGACCCGGTGGGCCAGCTCGCCGGCCTCCTCGAGGTACTGCGTCGTCAGCAGGATCGTCATGCCGAGGCGCTCGTTGAGCGTGCGGACCTCCTCCCACACCCGGGCGCGGCTCGCCGGGTCGAGCCCGGTGGTCGGCTCGTCGAGGAAGAGCACCTCGGGCTCGTGGATGAGGGCGGCGGCGAGATCGAGGCGCCGTCGCATACCACCCGAGTACGTGTCGATGCGCCGGTCCAGCGCGTCGCCGATGTCGACCAGGGTCGTGAGGGCGCGCATCCGCTCGTCGATCACGGAGCCCTTCAGACCGTAGAACCGGCCCTGGAGCCGGAGGAGCTCGGTGCCGGTCTGACGCGGGTCGAGGGAGATCTCCTGCAACGCGGCGCCGATGCGGAGCCGCACCTGCTGGGCGTCGCCGACGATGTCGTAGCCGGCAACGTGGGCCGTGCCCGACGTGGGCGCGAGCAGGGTGCAGAGCATGCGCACCGTCGTCGACTTGCCGGCACCGTTCGGACCGAGGAAGCCGTAGATCTCGCCGGGCGCGATGGCGAGGTCGAGCCCTCGCACCGCGTCGTTGGCGTCGAACGTGCGGCTCAGTCCCTGCGCCGAGATCGCGAGACCATGCCGCGGCGGCTGATCGTTGTCGAGAGGCATTCGTCGTCCTTCGTGGGGGGTTGGTGCGAGCACCCTAGGTGCCATTGCGGACAGGATCGGTCCGTATTGTGTGGAAAGCTCGAAACATGCGAAACGATCCAACCGGACGGGCGCTCCATCTGCTCTCGCTGCTCCAGACGCACCGATTGTGGCGCGGTTCGGAGCTCGCCGAGCGCCTCGAGGTGACGGAACGTACCGTGCGACGCGATGTCGACCGACTGCGCGACCTCGGCTACCCCGTCGATGCGTCCCCGGGGGCCGACGGGGGCTATCGGCTCGCGGCCGGCTCCCATCTCCCACCCCTGGTGCTCGACGACGACGAAGCGGTGGCCGTGGCGATCGGTCTGCGGTCCGCGGCCCACGCCGCGATCAGCGGCATC
>BQJV01000201.1 GCA_021604885.1 Acidimicrobiales bacterium | reverse complement strand
AGGCAATCGGCGTGCCGCCGTACGGCGCAGAGGCGCTGGTCGCCGGCGCCGGAGCGGAGGCATTCATCGCGGCGTTCGGCGAGCCGGACGACGTGCAGGTGCGCGGCCCCGTCGACGATCGCTGGTTGCTGCGGGCACCCTCGCATCCGCCGCTGCTCGACGCGCTGGCGCGTACGCCGCGCCCCGCGGCCCGGCTGCGGATCGAGGTCGATCCCCTGCGAGTATGAGCCGATGCGTCGTCCCTGGGTGCTCGTCGGTTTGATCGTCCTCGCCCTCGTCGGTGGCGTCCTCATCCTCACCGCGGGCGACGACGACCCGGGGCCGCAGCTCGAGACCGTGACAACGGAAGAGGGCCTCGTGACCGAGGTGCCGCTCGGGTGGGTCGCCGAGGGTGCGTTCGTGTGGGAGTTCCAACCCCCCGGCGGCGTCGATGGGTTCGACGGGTGGTCGGTCGCCCGGGCGTGTCCGCTCGACGGCTGCGCGGCGGCGACCTTGGCCGAATGGACGGCGGAAGCCGGGGCGCTCCCGTCATTCGTCGACATGCGGGCGGCTGACGGCGACAGCCTCTTCGATGTCGTCGAAGAGGAACTGTCCGATGCCTACGTCCTCCGGGCGACCACGGCGACAGCGGGCCGCATCGTGGTGGTCGCCGCGTTCGCCGATGGCGCGGAGGAGTACGTCGCCTGTTCCGTGCGGCTCGCGCTCGGCGCCGATGAACGCCTCGCGGACGAGATCGTCCGGGTGTGCCGGGAGACGGCGTCGAGCCTGTAGCTGGGTTCGTCGACCGGTCGGACCGGTTCTGGTAGGAAGACGGACACGAGCCCGGCGCGAAACCCGGTTCGAAGGGGGACGGCCATGGCGGCGGTAGTGGCGGACGAAGCGGACAGCGACGGGGAGGCGGAGGCACGCCGGTCCCGGGTCGCTCGCTTGGCGGACTCCATCGGGATCGGACCCGAGGCGGCCACCAAACGCCTGACGTTCGCTGACGACAGCGGCAAGAAGCAGGCGATCCACTTCCGTCGGTTCATCTGGGAGCCGGTCGAGCGTCAGCCGATACGTCACTGGATCGGTGCCATCGCACTTCTGGTCGTCCTCGGCGGCGCTGCCCTCTTCGAGTTCGCCGACACCAAGCCGGTCGACGGCGCCCACAACATCGTCGATTTCGAACTGGCCGGCAGTGCCGACAGGATCCAGGAGGTCGTGAACGGCGAGGCTCCGGGCGATTCCGACGCGCTGGTGAAGAAGAGCTGGACCGTGAACGACGCGGACGCGATCCGTCGACAGCTCCTCGTCGACTTCGGTTTCGCGGTCGGCTACGCCGTTCTCCTGGCCTATCTGTGCGGGGTCGGTCGCCGGAACATGGCCGACCCCTGGGCTGTCGCCCTCGGACGTCATGCCGGTCTGGCCGCCCTGCTCGCGGGTGGGCTCGACATCGTCGAGAATCTCGGACTCCTGTTCGTCCTCGAGGAGATCGCCTTCGGCGACACCGGGGCAACGGTGAGCGCGGCCGGTGGTGTCGTCGCGGCGGTCGCGGCGACCTTCGCGTGGGCGAAGTTCGTACTCATCGCGGTGGCGGTGGTCTATGCGTTCGTCGGCGTGCTCGCGTGGATCTGGGGCTTCCTGGAGTGGATGCTGCCGGGGGTGTTCGGAGCGGAGCCACGGGTTGTCGAACGTGATCCGGACGAGGCCGAGAACCGTCGCATCCAGGAGTGGGTCGACGACGCACAGTTGACGGCGCGCGTCGCGGCGGCGGCTGCGAACGCGGATCTGGCGGCAGCGGAGGAGGCGTTGGCCGACGCGCGTTCGCTCCGGGTCGAGCTGCAGGAGGCAGTGGCAGGCGGCGCGTCCGCCGGCGTCGACGCGGTCGTCGCCGCGCGCCGGGCGGAGACGGTCGCTCAGGTCGAGGTCGACAAGGCCCACAGCGTCAACCATGTGATGAGCCGTCGGGAGGCCCGGGTTGCCCGCGCCGTGGAATGGGCGAGACTGTCGGCGCAGCGTCGTCGCTCGTCGGATGCGGGCGTGCAGAAGCGCAGTCGCCGCTGGTACATCGAAGGGCTCCAGACCCGTCCGGTCGTCCCGGCCTACGGCCCGGACCGGCAGCGATTCGAGTCGACACCGTCCGCCGGGCTGGACCCGAACAGTTGGGAGGCGGCGTCGATCGAACTTCGCAATGACTGGTCCCGCAAGCCGGTCGAGGGACGGATGGGGATCAGCGCCAGCGGTGGCGGAATCCGCTCGGCATCGTTCCATCTCGGTGTCTACCAGGCGCTCCAGGAGGACGATCTCCTTCGGCAGTCGCGCTATCTCGCGTCGGTGTCCGGCGGTGGCTACATCACCGGAGCGATGACCACCCTGCGGCGCGAGTCGGACGCCCGGCTACTCGCAGACGAAGCACCGTTCGCTCCGCTGTCACCGGAGGAGCGACTTCTTCGCAACCGCACCACCTATCTCGCCCCGAAGGCGTGGGACAAGTTCCTCGTCTTCCTCCGGTTCCTGCTCGGCCTTGGTCACAATTTCGCGTTCCTGGTGCTCACCGTGTGGCTCCTCGCCGTCCCGGTCGCCGCCGTCAGCCGAAAGTCGTTCCTCCATCCCGGCCTCCACGTGCCGGGATACGACCTCTGGTGGTCGGTCCCACTCATCGTCGTGACGGCCATCTCGTTCGGCGTGGCGATGCGAGCGAGCCGGGCGGTGAAGGTCGCCCGAGCCGTCGACCCCGTCAAGGCCCTCCCGACCGCGCGGGCTCGGCGAGGGGTGGCGGTCGCGGTCGCCGCCGTTCTGTTCTCCGTCGCCGTGTTCGTACCACTGCTCGTGACCTGGGTGCCGCAAGCACTCGCGTGGGTTGCTCAGGCGCTGTTCCCCGACGACCTCCTCGCGGACGACACGCAGGCCGCCGCGGTGACCGGAGCGACGGAGATCACCTTCATCGGCGTGCTCAAGCTGCTCGGAGTCACCTCGCTGATCGGCAATGCGGTCGCCGCGGTCGTCAACCGCAACAAGAAGGTGCTCGGCAACATCGCGGCGTGGATCGTCGTGCCTGGGGTGGTATTCGGCACGATCTGGTACGCGGTCACCTCCGAATGGAACGACAGTGTGACGATCTGGTTGATCGCCCTCGGCACGCTCGTCGTCCTGTTCCTCCCCGGTGATCAGAACCGGCGGACGTTCCATCCGTTCTATAAGGCCCGGCTGGAATCGGCGTTCGGCCTGCGGCGGATCCTCATGCCGAACGGGAAGGTGGCGGCCTCGACCCTCGAGACCGATCGGTTCTGGTCGCTGTCCCGATACGGCGAGGACCCGGATGACAGGTGGCCGCAGACGATTTTCTGCGCGGCGGCGAACATCACGACGGCCGACGTGTCACCGGCCGGCCGTGGGGCCGTGGGGTTCACATTCAGCAGCACCGAGATCGGTGGGCCGGTGGTCGGCTACTGCCAGACCGAGCACTTCGAGTCGGTCGTCTCGAGTCGCCTGCACCGCAACGCCACCCTTCCCGCGGCGGTGGCGATCTCGGGCGCGGCGGTGTCGCCGTCGATGGGGCGGCTCACGCTTCCGGCCGTCACGTCGCTGCTCGCCCTGTTCAACCTGCGCCTCGGCGTGTGGACGCCGCACCCCGACTCGGTGGCCCGGGCGAAGCTTCCGGGTGGCTGGGCGCGTCGACCGCGGGCGAAGTATCTGCTCAACGAGGTGCTCCGGCGTCACAACCTCGAGGACACCTTCCTCTACGTCACCGATGGCGGCCACATCGACAACCTCGGCTTGGTCGAGCTACTCCGACGGGGGTGTACCGCGGTGATGGCGTTCGACGCGGGCGGAGACGACATCGACTCCTTCAAGGCCCTGGGCGAGACGATCGCATTGGCCCGGGCCGAGCTCGGCGTGGAGATCATCCTGGATCCCAGCGCGCTCGATCCCGAGGACATCGAGACGTCGCGCGAATCACCCGCCGCCGTCGTGTCGGGCACGATCCACTATCCCGACGGCACCCGCGGAATCATCGTCTTCGCCAAGACCGCGGTGATGAGCGCGCACTCCTGGGACGTGCGGTCGTTCGGCCGTCGGGACAAGAAGTTCCCGTCCCACAGCACGGTCAACCAGCTGTTCGATGGTCAGAAGTTCGAGTCGTACCGGGCGCTCGGACACCTCACGGGTGCAACCGCGGCCAAGGAGTTCCGTCGGATGGCGGAGCTGCACGCCATCCCGATCGGCTACGTGAACTAGTCCGTCCAGCGGCGACGACGAGCTTCGTAGATCGCGATCGCGGTGGCGGCAGCGACGTTGAGGCTGCCTACCTTGCCGAGCTGGGGGATGAACGCCGTCTGGTCGCACTCGGCCAGGGTCGCCGGGGTGACGCCGCGATCCTCGTGGCCGATGACCAGGGCGACGTCCGTGGCGAGATCCGCTTCGTGGAGCGGTACGGCGCTCGACGTGAGCTCGACGGCGACCACGCGGTAGCCGGCAGCCTTGGCGGCGGCGACGGCCGCGGGGCCGTCCTCCACCACGTCCCAGGTGAGGTAGCGGGCGGTGCCGAGCGCGGTCTTGTTGACCTTGTCGTGATCCGGTGCGGTCCCTGCCGCGATCCAGACGTGATCGATCCGCTCGGCGGCGGCGGTGCGCACCACGGACCCGACGTTGAACGGGTTCTGCACACCGTCGAGGATGAGTGCCAGCCGCCCATCGGTCCGTCGTCGCCACTCGCGGTGGAGACGCTTCATGCCCGTGCCGTCGAGTTGGCTCATTGCTGGTCTCCGGTCATCGCGACCTCGAGTATCCGGTAGCCGGCCCGGCTCGCCAACCGTTCGGTCGGGAATCCCTGCTCGCCGAGCCAGCGGGCGAGCGAGTCGCTGCCGAGATGCTTCTGGACGACGAGGTGGGCCCGGCCGCCGTCCGCGAGGCGCGGGAGCCAGCGCAGCAGCATGTCATGCAGCGCCTTCTTGCCGACGCGGATCGGCGGGTTCGACAGGATGCGATCGAAGCGGATGTCGTCCGGCACCCCGTCGGGCTCGGCGACGGTCACCCGGTCCGCCGCCCCGATCGCGGCGGCGTTCGCCTCGGTGAGGGCGCGAGCCCGTGCGTTCACGTCGACGGCCCAGATATGCGCAGCCGGCTCCCGTTGGGCGGTGACACAGCTGACCGGCCCCCAGCCGCAGCCGAGGTCGAGAACGGACGTCGCGCCGGCGACGGACGGGGCCTCCTGGAGGAGGAACTTCGTGCCTGCATCGAGCTTCTCGGCGGAGAAGACGCCGCGGTCGGCGGTGAGTGTCATGGAGAGATCCGGCAGCGTCACCTCGACCATGGTCGGGGCGGACGGCGCGTCAGGGTCGTCGTCGAAGTAGTGACCGGCGCTCACGAGGGGGACGGTACCCTGGAAGCCATGGCCGGCTACGACATCCGCGTGATCGGAGACCCTGTCCTGCGCCAGACGGCGAAGGAGATCACCGACATCGACGGCGCGCTCGTGCGCCTGGTCGATGACATGCTCGACACGATGTACGAGGCCCCCGGCATCGGTCTGGCCGCCCCACAGGTCGGTGTGCAGAAGCGCCTCTTCGTCTGGGACGTGGGCACCGGCCCGGAGGCGATCGTCAACCCGGAGATCGTCGAGAGCGACGGCGAATGGCTGTTCGAAGAGGGATGCCTCTCCGTGCCCGGCCTCTCGTGGGAGATCGTCCGACCGAAGACCGTGCACATCGTCGGCCGCGATCTCGACGGCAACGAAATGTCCTTCGAAGCCGACGAGATCGAGGCTCGCCTCTTCCAGCACGAGCTGGATCATCTCGACGGCACGCTCCTGATCGAGCGGCTCGACGACGAGACTCGGAAAGCCGCGCTGAAGACGATCCGCGAGCTCCAGTTGGGTGGCGCCGACACCCGACGGGCCACCGGCGGCGGGCTGACCCTCCCGTGACGATCCCGCCTCCGGCGGAGATCCGACGGATCGCCTATCTCGGTACGCCGGAGCTGGCGGTCCCGCCGCTCGCCGCGCTCGTGGCGTCGGGCTACGAGGTGCCTCTCGTCGTGAGCCGGGCCGATACGCGCCGCGGGCGCGGCGGCGGTCACCATCCATCTCCGGTGAAGGCGGCCGCGGAGGCGCTCGGCCTGCCGGTCACCCACGATCTTGCCGACCTCGCGGATGTCGACGTGGACCTGGGCGTCGTGGTCGCCTACGGCCGGATCATCCCGGCCTCGGTGTTGGACCGGCTCGCGATGGTGAACATCCACTTCTCGCTCCTGCCTCGCTGGCGCGGTGCCGCGCCGGTCGAGCGGGCGATCCTCGCGGGCGACGAGCGCACGGGCGTCTGTCTCATGGCTGTCGAGGAGGGTCTCGACACGGGCGCCGTGTA
>BQJV01000200.1 GCA_021604885.1 Acidimicrobiales bacterium | reverse complement strand
CGATGAGCGCGGCGGCCGCGGTGATTGCGAGAAGGCGTCGGCGGAGCATGCTGCATTCCAGCACGGACCGGTCGCGGGCGTCAGGTCGACGTGGCACCGCGCCGCAGATCGGTCCGCCGTGCCAGAGTGAGGTATGGATTTCGACCACACCCAGACCGACGCGCTCCTCTCGACCACGCGGGCGGTGCGCAAGCGCCTCGACTTCGATCGCGACGTTCCCGACGACGTGCTCCTCGAGTGCCTTCAGCTCGCGGTGCAGGCCCCGACCGGGTCGAACAAGCAGGGGTGGCGTTGGATGGTCATCCGCGACGCAGAGAAGAAGGCCGCGCTCGCGGAGATGTACCGACGGGCCGGGGGCGACTATCTCGCGGCGGCCGCGGCGGACACGGCAACCGAGGGTCAGATGGGGCGGGTCATGAGTTCCGCCGCGTACCTCGCGGCCAATCTCGAGCACGCGCCAGTGCACGTCATCCCGTTGATCATCGGCCGTCTTGACGAGTTGCCCGCCGAGTCGATCACCCAATCGGCCGCCGGGTTCATGGGGTCGATCCTGCCCGCGATGTGGAGCTTCCAGCTCGCCCTGCGCAGCCGCGGGCTCGGCACCTGTCTGACGACGATCCATCTCGGGCTGGAGCAGGAGGCCGCGGACCTGCTCGGGATCCCACCGCACATGACGCAGGCCGGTCTCCTCCCGGTCGCCTATACGAAGGGCACGGACTTCAAGGCGGCCGAGCGCCCGCCCGTGCACGAGATCACGTATCTGGACACCTACAAGAACCCGATTCGGTGATCGCACCATGGTGAAGAAGATTCCGGCCGACGATCGGCGAGCTCAGTACCGGGCGAGCGACGAGACGATCGATCGCGGCGACCTGCATGACCATCTCGCCGGCAAGCACCAGTGGGTGCTCGCGACGACGCGGGCCGATGGCCGTCCCCAGATGAGTCTCGTCACGGGTGGTCTCACCGCGGACGGTCGTCTTGCGATCGCCAGTTACCCGAGTCGGGCGAAGGTGAAGAACGCGCGGCGCAACGCCGACGTCTCGGTGCTGGTGATGGGCGACGGATTCCAGGGAGAGTGGGTGCAGATCGACGGCCGGGCCAGTGTGTTCGACATGCCGGATCCTGCTGCGGCGGACGGGCTGGTCGACTACTTCCGCTCGATTAGCGGTGAGCACGACGACTGGGACGAGTACCGCCAGGCGATGGCCGATCAGGGCAAGTCGGTGATCATGGTCGAACCCACTCGCTGGAGTCCGGTGAGCAAGGGTGGATACCCGCCGGAGTTGTTCGAGGACTGAGAAACCGCGCGGGGACGCTCAGGTCGGCGGGTCCTGGTTGAACACCGGGTCGCGCTTCTCCAGGAACGCCACCATCCCCTCGCGGGCGTCCGCCGTGCCGTTGGTCAGGTGGACGGCGGCCCGTTCGCCGGCGAGCAGCTCCTCGAGGGTCCTGTGTTCGGCGTCGTGGAGCGCGTCGAGCATTCCCTTGACTGACAGGCGGGGCTGGCGGGCGAGTTCGGCGGCCAGGGCGATCGCCCGGTCCTTCAGCTCGGCGAGCGGCCACACCTCGCTGACGACGCCGAGCTCGAGCGCCTCGGGGCCGGACAGGGTCCTCGCTCGCAGGATCATGTCGAGCGCCTTCGTGCGCCCGATGAGCTTCGTGAGGCGCGCCGAGCCTCCCCATGCGGGCGTCGATCCGAGGTCCATCTCGGGAAGGCCGATCTTGGCGCCCTCGGCGGCCGCAAGCCGGAACGTGCAGCCGAGCGGGAGTTCGAGGCCGCCGCCCAGGCAGTAGCCGAAGAGCGTGGCGACGGACGGCTTTCCCATGGTCTCGATGCGGGAGATGAGGTCGAGCCGTTGGTCGAAGAACGCGTCGACACTGCCGGCGCGCTCGACCCCCTCGGGCAGCTGCTTCAGGTTCATGCCGACCGAGAAGTTGGTCGTGCCCTCCGCGGTGATCACGAACGCCCGGATCGCGTCGTCCGCCGCGATCTCCTCGACCACCTCGATGAGACGGTCGACGTATTCGAGCGTCATCCGGTTGAGCGGATCGTCGTTGGTGGAGATCACCGCGACGCCGTCGTCGCGCTTCTCGAACAGGAGCGGATCGGTCATGTCCCGAGGGTAGCGACGGTCAGGAGACGGAGCCGTCGGCGGCCCCGTCGCCTTCGACGGCCTCGTGCAGTTCGCGAGCCAGCGTCGTCCGCAACGCGACCGCGTCGGTGGCCACCGTGACCATCCGGTAGCCCTGCTCGCGGCGGCGGCCGGCCAGGGATGCGTTCGCGTGGATGCCCGGCACCACGCCGGCGTTGGTGGCCGTCGTGGCGATGTGCTCGAGGGTCTCGGTGAAGCGGGCCACGTCGTCGTTGTTCTTCGGTTCGAGTCCGAGCGACAGGGACAGATCGGCGGGCCCGACATAGATCGCGTCGACACCGTCGACGGCGAGGATCCCGTCGAGGCGTTCGACCGCCTCGACCGTCTCGATCATCGGGATGCAGACCACGCGATCGTTGGCGCGGGGGACATAGTCGGGGCCGTGCTGGGCCGCGGCCCGGATCGGCCCGTGACTGCGGCCGCCGCGCGGGGGGTAGCGGCAGGCATGCGCGGCGGCCTCCGCGTCGGCGACCGAGTTCACCATCGGGACGATGACGCCGAGCGCTCCGCCGTCGAGCATTCGACCGATGATGCCCGGCTCGTTCCACGGGACGCGGACCACGGGGGTGGCGTTCCCGAGTTCGAGGACCTGCAGCATCGCGATGGCGTCGGCGTAGTCCGCCAGGCCGTGCTGCATGTCGATGCACGCGTAGTCGAACCCGGCGCGAGCGACGAGCTCGGTCGTGTGCGGCCCGGGAAGCGACACCCAGCATCCGTGGGCAGTCTCCTGCCGGGCCCATGTGTCGCGGAGCTGATCCATGGCGGCATTGAACCACGCTGCTCAGGGGCGCGTGACGGAGGATCCCTCTTGGCGACTCGACGCGGTCGAGACCGTCAGCGCGGTGACGATCCCGGCGAGGACCACGACCACGAAGACGGGTGTGAAGTCGCTCCGTGACGGGTCGTCGCCGAGCAGGGTGATGGCGATCGCGATGGCGAACGCGGAGCCGACGTTCTGGAGCGTCTGGTTGATGCCACTGGCCGCGGCGAACCGGGGACCGTCGAGTCCCTCGACGGACAGCGTCGGTGCCGCGCCCCAGTAGAGCCCGGAGCCCACGCCCGCGGTCACGAGGAGCGTCAGCCACACACCGATGTTGCGTTCCTCGCCGATGGTGACAGCCAGGACGGTGATGACCGTCGCCCAGACGATCGTGCCGGTGAGCGCGACCGGACGGGGGCCGAAGCGGTCCACGAGTCGACCTGCGAACGGGCCCGTCACGCCGGTGGCGAGGAAGAACGGCGCGGCGAGCAACCCCGCCGCGTCGAGGTCGTACTCCCAGACCTCCGTGAGGTAGAGCACGGCCGCGAAGGTCATCGAGAAAAAGCTCATGGCGAAAACACAGAACGACGCGCTGCCCGCGCGAAACGTGGGATGGCGGAAGAGCGAGAGATCCAGCGTGGGTCGGGCGTGGCGACCGGAACGCCGGAGTAGGGCTCCGACGAGGGCGATCCCGGCAAGCGCGCTCAGCGCCGTTCGCACGTCCGCCCACCCCCACGACTTGCTCTGGACGACAGCGAGCACGACGAGGCCCACACCGGTCAGGATCAACACCGACCCGAGCGGATCGGGGAGGCGGTCGGTCTTGGTTTCCTCGCTCTCCTCCCAGACGGCCGCACCGATCGCCGCGGCGATGATCCCGATCGGCACGACGACGAGGAACGCCCACCGCCAGCCGAGATTGTCGACGATCACCCCGCCGAGTGCCGGGCCCGATCCGGCGGCGAAGGCGCCACCCATGGTGAAGACGCCGATCGCGATGCCGCGGCGTTCGAACGGAAACGCGTCGAGCACGAGGGCGAGCGAGGCCGGCCCGTACGCCGCCGCGCCGAGGGCCTGCACGCAGCGTCCGAGGATGAGGACGGCGATGTTCGGCGCGGTGCCGGCGATGATCGAGCCGAGGGCGAAGACGAGGGAGCCGCTGACGGCGACGCGCTTGCGTCCGTAGCGGTCCGCAACGGCCGAACCGAGCACCACGGTCGACGCCAGGACGATCGAGAAGGCGTTGATCGCCCACGAGAGCTGGGCGCTGCTGGCCTCGGGGAAGTAGTCGTCGAGGTCGACGAACACGACGAAGACCACGGAGAGGGTCATGGCCACCTGGAAGGTCGCCATGACGACGACGGCGAGAGTCGTCCAGGGGCGGCGGCGCATCGGGGCACCGTAGGTGCGGACGCCTGGCTCCGACGAAACGGGGGTCGCTACGGTTCGGGCATGACCACCGCCGACGATCTCGTCCACATCCGCGCCCTGTACGACCGCTACAGCCACGGCATCGACACCGGCGACGGCGAGATGTTCGCCGGCTGTTTCACCGATGACGGATCGCTCGACACGGGCGGCGGTCCCCTGATCGGTCGTGAGGCGATCGCCGGGTTCGGAACCGAGACCCACGCCGGGCTGCCCGCGCTACGCCACCAGGCGAACAACATCGTGGTGGACGTCGACGGCGACACCGCGACCGCCGCGGCGTTCATGAGCGCCTATCTGGTGGACCCCGCATTCTCGGTCATCGTCACCGGCCGCTACGCCGACGAGTTCCGGCGCACGACCGATGGCTGGCGGATCAGCAAGCGGATCTTCACCGCCGACGCACCGGGCTGACACGATCGGGCGACGGCGGAGCGGACGTGCGATGCTCCGCCCATGAAACTCAACGACCTCTTCTCCGTCGACGGCAAGATCGCGCTCGTGACCGGCGGGTCACGCGGCATCGGCGAGATGATCGCGGCCGGCTATCTCGCCAATGGGGCCAAGGTCTACATCTCGTCGCGCAAGGCCGAGGCGTGCGATGCCACGGCCGAGCGCCTGATGGCCGAGTACGGCGGCGAGTGCATTTCCCTGCCCGCCGACCTGTCCGGTGTGGAGGGCGCCACGGCGCTGGCCGAACAGATCGGCGAGCGCGAGGACCATCTCGACATCCTGGTGAACAACGCCGGCGTGTCATGGGGAGCGCCGATCGCCGAGTTCCCCGAGAAGGGCTGGGACAAGGTGATGGACACCAACGTGAAGGGCGTCTTCTTCCTGATCCAGCAGCTGCTGCCGCTCCTGGAGGCGCACGCGACGAAGGACGATCCTGCGCGCGTCATCAACATCGGCTCGATCGACGGCATCAAGACACCCACATTCGAGACGTTCTCCTACGGTCCGTCGAAGGCCGCCGTCCACGCGCTCACCCGCCAGCTCGGCGGCCAGCTCGCCCCGCGCAACATCCTGGTGAACGCGATCGCCCCCGGGCCGTTCCCGACCTGGATGCTCAGTACTGGCGTCGGCACCGGCGGCGACGTGGAGGGCACGGACTGGGACGCGGTCGGGCGCACCAACCCGCGGGGCCGGGTCGGCACGCCGGAGGACATCGCCGGTCTCGCGATCTTCCTGAGCTCGCGCGCCGGTGCGTTCACGGTCGGCGAGGTCATCACCTGTGACGGCGGTTCGCTGGTTCAGTGACGTTCGAGCTCGCCGATCAGCGCGTCGTCGTCACGGCGGGCGGCAGCGGGATCGGGCGCGCGATCGTCGAACGGTTCGCCGGTGCCGGGGCGCAGGTGTGGACGTGCGACATCGACGCGGCTGCGCTCGGCGAGGTCACGAGGGCGGAGGGCATCGACGGTGTCGTCGCCGACGTGGGCAGCACCGCGTCCGTCGACTCGTTCATGACCGCTGCTCTGTCGGCGCTCGGCGGCATCGACGTGCTGGTCAACAACGCCGGGATCGCGGGGCCGGGTGGCGGCGTCGAGACAGTTGATCCCGAGGATGTCACCCGCACGCTCGACGTCGACGTGACATCGATGTTCCGTACGAGCCGCCACGCCGTGCCCGTGATGAAGGCGCAGGGTTCGGGCTCGATCGTGAACATCTCGTCCACCGCGGGTCTGCACGGGTTCCCCAACCGTTCGCCCTATGCAGCGGCGAAGTGGGCCGTCATCGGTCTCACGAAGACGATGGCGATGGAGCTCGGCGAGTACGGCATCCGGGTGAACGCGATCTGTCCCGGCTCGATCAATGGGCCGCGGATGGAGCACGTGATCGCGTTGGAGGCCGAGGCGAGTGGGCGTGCGATCGAGGACGTGCGTGCCGGCATGCATGCGCAGGCGTCGATGCGCACGTTCGTCGACGCCGAGGAGATCGCCCAGACGATCGCGTTCCTCGCGTCCCCCCTCGCCGCCAGGATCTCCGGCCAAGCCCTCAGCATCGACGGCCACACCGAAACCCTCCGATCCTGAGATGAGACGCGGGGTGAGACGCGGGGTCAGAGTCCCGTCCCACC
>BQJV01000199.1 GCA_021604885.1 Acidimicrobiales bacterium | reverse complement strand
AACCGCGTCGACGCGCTCTACGCCGGTCTGCCCGGAGCCGACCTGCTCGGCGCCGATCCGGACGACCATTTCGCACCGCCGGCCGGAACCGCCGTCGTCGCCGAGTTGGCCCGCCTCCGTGACCCCGGCACCGCGCTCTGGTTCGCGGAGATCGCCGGTGTGGTGCCGGGCGCACAGGACGACGCCACGGTGATCGTCGCCGTGAACGGCCGGATCGTGGGGGTCTCCTCGCTGTACCCACGCGGCGACACCGCCGACAATTTCGTGGTGCTCCTGCCTGCCGATGCGCTGGCGGCGAACGGGAACGAGATCCGCATCGCGGTCCGCACCGCGGACGGCACGATCACCGAACGCACCCCCGAGTGACCGGCCGCGGCCGACCGGCCACCTTTCTCCTACGGCGGTAGGGCAAACCCCGTCCGAGTCGTAGACTTTCGCGCATGTCGACCGCTCCCCTCTTCGAGATCCGCGGACTCCATGCTGCCACCGTCGAGGGCGGCGAGAAGATCCTCAAGGGCGTCGACCTGGTCGTCGGCGCCGGCGAGGTCCACGCCCTCATGGGCCCCAACGGGTCCGGCAAGAGCACGCTCGCGAACGTGCTCCTCGGCAGCCCGGAGTACGAGGTCACCGCCGGCTCCATCCGGTTCCGCGGCGAGGACATCACCGAATGGCCGGCCGACGTGCGGGGCAAGGCCGGCATCTTTCTGGCCTTCCAGTACCCCCAGGAGATCCCAGGCGTGTCGGTGCTGAACTTCCTGCGCCAGTCGCTCTCCGCCCGCAAGGGCATCGAGATGTCCGTACTCGAGCTGCGCCTCGCGATCATGGAGTGGATGGAGCGCCTCGACATGGACGAGTCCTTCGCCGAGCGCTACGTGAACGAAGGCTTCTCCGGCGGCGAGAAGAAGCGCAACGAGATTCTGCAGATGGCGATCCTCGAACCCGAGATGGCGATTCTCGACGAGACCGATTCGGGGCTCGACATCGACGCGCTGCGGGTGGTCGCCACAGGCGTGCAGGAAGTGCGGACCGACCGCCCTGAGCTGGGCGTCCTCGCCATCACGCACTATCAGCGTCTCCTCGACGAGCTCCGACCCGATCGGGTCCATGTCATCGTCGACGGTCGCATCGTCGAGTCGGGTGGCCCCGAGCTCGCGGCGACGCTGGAGTCGGAGGGTTACGAGCGATTCGAGAACGCCGTATGACACTCCCCGCCGACATCAAGGACGACTTCCCCGTCCTGCGCCAGGAGTTCCACGGCTCGCGTCTCGTCTACCTCGACTCCGGGAACACCTCGCAGAAGCCGCAGTCGGTCATCGACGCGATGGCGCGCTACTACGAGACCGAGAACGCCAACGTCCACCGGGGCAGCTACGAGCTCGCCGTTCGCGCCACCGCGGCGCTCGAGGGCGCGCGGGCCAAGGTCGCCCGCTTCATCAACGCCCCGTCGGTCTCCGAGATCGTGTTCACCAAGAACGCGACGGAGTCGATGAACCTCATCGCACGCGCGTGGGGCGGTGCGAACCTCGAGGCCGGCGACGCGGTGGTGATCTCCGAGATGGAGCACCACGCCAACATCGTGCCGTGGCACATGCTCGTCGCCGAGAAGGGCATCGAGCTGCGGTGGATTCCCGTCGGCGACGACGGCCACCTCGACCTCACCGATCTCGATCGCCTGCTCGACGGCGCCAAGCTCGTCTCGGTGACGGCGATGTCCAACGTGCTCGGCACGCTGAACGACATCCCCCGACTGGCCGAGGCCGCCCACGGCGCCGGCGCGCTGCTCGCCGTCGACGCGAGCCAGTACGTCCCCCATCTCGCCACCGACGTGCAGGCCATGGGCGCCGATTTCGTCGTGTTCACCGGCCACAAGATGCTCGGCCCGATGGGCATCGGCGTGCTCTGGAGCCGAGCCGAGATCCTCGATGCCATGCCCCCGTTCCTCGGCGGCGGCGAGATGATTCTCAACGTCACCAAAGAGGGGTTCACCACCACCGAGATCCCGTGGAAGTTCGAGGCGGGCACACCGATGGTCGCCGAGGCCGTCGGCCTCGGTGCGGCGATCGACTATCTCAACGAGCTCGGCATGGACAACGTCCGCCAGCACGAGGTCGAGCTGACCGCCTACGCCATGCGCAAGCTCAAGGAGGTCCACGGCGACAAGATCACGATCCACGGCCCCACCGAGCCCGCCGAGCGCGGTGGCGTGCTGTCGTTCGTGTTCGAGGGCGAGTCGGGCGAGGTGCACCCCCACGACATCGCTCAGGTCCTCGACCAGGCCGGCGTGTGCGTTCGCGCCGGCCACCATTGCGCCAAGCCGCTCATGACCGTGCTCGGCGCCAATGCCACATCCCGTGTGTCGCTCTACGTCTACAACGACGAGTCCGACATCGATCAGCTGGCGGACGCCCTCGGCGCCGCCGACGAACTGTTCTCGTTCTAGCCGCCTAGGAGCCTGCGATGCCCGGCCTGGAAGACCTCTACCGAGAGATCATCCTCGACCACTACCGCTCCCCCCGGAACCGGGGCGAGCTCGAGACACCCCCAGCGGTGCGCGCCGACGGCTTCAACCCGTTGTGCGGAGACGAGATCATCGTCTACATCGACGTCGCCGACGACGGCACGATCAGTGACGTCGCGATCGGCGGGCAGGGCTGCTCGATCAGCCAGTCGTCGGCGTCGATGATGTCCGCCGCCATCAAGGGCAAGTCGGTGGCGGACGCCCGCCACCTGATCTCCGCCTTCAAGGGCCTCATGTCCATCCACGAGAGCGACATCGGCGGCGACGGCAGCGAGTCCGAGATGGGCATCGACGACCGTTCCTTCGAGGGCGATGCGTTCAGCATCGACAACACCGACGATGTCAGCCTCGGCGATCTCGAGGCGCTGAAGGGCGTCGTGAAGTTCCCGGTGCGGATCAAGTGCGCCACCCTCAGCTGGAACACCCTCGCCCAGGCGCTCGACGAGGTTCAGCCCGGCTGATCCCGCACCCGGTCACGGATCGCCACCGCGACCTCGGGACCGACCAACGCCTGCAACTCATCGGCCAACTCGTCGGCCGTCGTCTGCGTCCCCGCCTGCGCGTTCTCGCCCTCGGTGCAGCACCACGCCATCGTCGCGCCGTCGGGCCCACGGTCGTCGCGGCCCCATCGGCGCAGACGGGCGGTGCCGTCCTCGCCGTGCTCGGTGATCAACGGGAGCTGCCAGCACACCGAGGGCTTGACGTCGATCGGGCGCTCGCCGTCGCGCACCGCCTGCAGATGCAGCGCACAGCCGGCGCCGCCGCTGAAGGCAGGTCGGTTGAGGAACACGCAGGCCCCGTCCACCGTCGCGGTACGGGCCCGGCGCTCGTCCTCGTAGATCCCGTGCTCCTGCGCCCACGCCTGGTGCTGGAAGAGATCGGTGTCGAGCAGCGCGGCATGGGCGGAGATCGCCATCGCTTCGTCCTGATCGAGCAGCTCGGTGCCCACGGAACAGCAGCCGTGGTTCAGCTCTTCGGCGGGATGATCGAGGATGCCCTGGCAGCCCTCGCCCCAGACGCACCGCCAGCGGGAGCCGAGGAACCCGACATCCACGGTCCAGCGGGTGCCGTCGATCGGATCGACGAACTCCTCGAAGCGCTCAGTGACCATGCCGTGAGCGTACGAGGCGGTACGGTCGACGCCGATGACCGAGATCCCCGCGGGTTGGTACGACGACCCGGAGAACGCCACACAGTTCCGCTATTGGGACGGCACCGTGTGGACCGACCACCGAGCGCCGAAGGCGATCAAGCCGAGCATGGCCAACGCGGACGCGACGGCCGTCATCTCGCGTGGGTTCGACCTCCTCAAGGAGACATGGACACGCCAGCTGGCGATCGCCGCGCTGGCGATGATCGGCATGGTGACGGGCGGCGCGATGGCCGTCGCCGGCTTCGTCAGCGGTCTCGATCCAAACCCGTTCGACATCATCGACCGCGTCACCCAGCCCGGGTTCGACGCCGACCGTTTCCCGGAGGATCAGGCCTACCTCGACTCGATCACCTTCGATTGGGCGATCGGCCCGCTCGTGCTGATGATCGTCGGCGCCCTCATCGCGTACGCGACGGTCATGATTGGGTTTGCGGTGGCGACGGTCTTCGTCGGCGCCCACAACCGCGGCACCGAGCGTTCGCTCGGAGAGAGCTTCTCCTATGCGATCCGCCGGGTGCCTCGCTGGGTCGGCATCGTGCTGCTCTGGGGCCTCGTCAGCTCGCTCGCGCTTGCCGCGTTGGTCGGACTCCACATCCTCCTCATCGCGGTGAGCACCGCCTTCCTGGTCCTGCTCATCCCGATCGACATCGCCCTGATGATCTATGCGTGGCCGTATGGCGCGATGGCGGGCGTGACCCTGATCCTCTCGCCGCGCGACCGCGGCCCGTTCCGCCGCACGGTCGACCTCGTCAAGCCCCGCTGGCCCGGCATCGCCGGTCGCGTGCTGCTCGTCAACCTGGTTGTCTTCGGCCTCAACTTCGCCAGCAACATCGTTGCGCTGGTCCCGATCCTCGGGCTCGTCGTCGTCCTCGTCATGGCGTTCGCCATCTACGGATACCAGATCGCGACGAACGTGGCGCTCTACGAGTATCTCGGGGGCCCACTCGACCCCGAGCTCGAGGGTCAGACCAGCTGATCGACCCGGGAGATCCAGTCGCGGTCGTTGGTGGAGATGCCGCCGGCGTCGTGGTCCGTGATGCGGAGCTCGACCCGGTTGTAGACGTTGCTCCACTCGGGATGATGGAAGAGCTTCTCGGACACGATCGCGACCTTGGTCATGAAGCCGAAGGCCGCGGTGAAGTCGTCGAACTCCAGCGAACGGGCCAGCCCGTCACCGTCTCGTCGCCAGTCGGGATGGTCGGCGAGCAGATCGTCGATCTCGGGAGCGGTGAGGAGGGTGCCGGCCATGGCGCTACGCCAGCGGATCCGCGAAGGGATCGTCCGGCAGCGTCGCCGCCGACGCTTTCGCCGCCGCAGGCTCGACCCAGCGCTCGTAGCCGGTCGTCTCGAGCTCGGTCGCCAGTTCGGGTCCGCCCGTTTCCTGGATCCTGCCGCCGGCGAACACGTGGACCACATCGGGTCGCAGTTCCTGGAACAGACGGCTGTAGTGGGTGATCGCGAGAACGCCGAGACCGTCTTCCTCGGTCGCTTCCTCCACGCGGCTGCTCACGAGGCGGAGGGCGTCGACATCGAGGCCCGAGTCCAGCTCGTCGAGCACGGCGAAGGCGGGCCGGAGCACGCCCATCTGCAGGGTCTCGTTGCGCTTCTTCTCGCCGCCGGAGAGATCGACGTTGAGTGGCCGTTCGAGGAACTTCGCGCCGAAGCCGATACGTGCGGCTTCCGCCAGCATCGCCTCCTCGATCTCGTCGGCATCGTCGGACGTGCGGGCCGAGGCGCGCAGGAGATCACGAAGTGCCACGCCCGGCACCTCGGTCGGATACTGCATGGCGAGGAACAGGCCGGCCTCCGCCCGCTGCCAGGCCGGAAGCGACAGCAGCTCGACGTCGTCGATGCGGACCGATCCCCCGAGGACCTCGTAGCCGGGTCGTCCGGCGAGCACGTGGGACAACGTCGACTTGCCGGAGCCGTTCGGGCCCATCACGGCATGGACCTCGCCCGAACGAACGGTGAGGTCGACGCCGGTGAGGATCTCCTGGCCGTCGACGGCGGCACGAAGTCCTTCGATCACGAGCTCACTCATCGTCGTCCTCCGACGCTTCGATCGTGAGTACGACCTGGCCGTCGACGACGGCCACGTCGTAGACGGGCACGGCGCGCACGGCGGGCAACGACTCGGGCTCGCCGGTCTTCAGGTTGAACAGGGCACCGTGACGGAAGCACTCGATCATGCAGTCCTCGGCTTCGACGAAGCCCTCGGCGAGCGAGACATCGTCGTGGCTGCAGGTGTCGCCGATCGCGTAGACGTCGTCCTCGATACGCACGAGGGCGATCTCGCGGTCACCGATGACCACCTTGCGAGCGGTACCGGCCTCGATGTCGTCGAGCGGGAAGAGGGTGTGGGTGGTCATCACGCCGCCTCGGCTTCGGCTTCGGCCGCAGCCTGGCGAGCCAGCTTGGCGGCGATCGCGGTGCGGATC
This sequence comes from Acidimicrobiales bacterium, assembly GCA_021604885.1. Taxonomy (GTDB): domain Bacteria; phylum Actinomycetota; class Acidimicrobiia; order Acidimicrobiales; family Aldehydirespiratoraceae; genus JAJRXC01. The sequence continues at coordinate 310 of BQJV01000199.1, read as the reverse complement.
TTGTGGGCCGCGGCGGTAACCGGCATCGGCTCGAGCACTTCGGCGAGGAAACCGGCGACGATAAGCCGCTCCGCCTCGGCGGTCGGCACACCCCGGCTCTCGAGATAGAAGCGCTGGTCCTCGTCGACCGGCGACACGGTGGACGCGTGGCTGCAGCGCACGTCGTTGTTCTCGATCTCGAGGTTCGGCACCGATTCGGCCCACGCGTCGTCGCCGAGCTTGAGGTTGCGGTTGGTCTGGAAGGCGTTGGTACCGCGGGCATCCGGGCGCACGCGGATCAAACCGGTGTAGACGCTGCGGGAGGAGCCGG
>BQJV01000198.1 GCA_021604885.1 Acidimicrobiales bacterium | reverse complement strand
GCTCGATAGACGGCGCGGGCCACGGCCGGAGCTGCATCGTCCGATGGGCCGTCGCCGACGGGCACCGTCACCCAGCGCTTGTAGAACGCGGTGAAGACCTTCGACAGCGTGCCGGCCTTGGTGAGCACCGTGCCCGGCGGCTGCACGAGCGTGCCCCAATGGTGCTCGAGCGGCACCTCGATCGCGGACGCGACGGCCGCGTCGCGCCGCTCGGACCAGCGGGTGACGTCGGCGTTGGCGTGCACCACCGTGGCGTTCGCAGCGGACGTGATCGCCGGCACGACAAGAGCGGGATCGCCCGTCTCCACGCGGAGTTCGTGGCCCGCGCCGGCGAGCTGCTCCCGCAGTCCTTCCACGGCATCCAGGAACGCAGCCCGGCGAAACGGCCCGGCTGCGTCGAGCAGCGCCGGCTCCAGCACGACCAGCGGGACGCACTCGTCGGCCGCTTGTGCCGCCGCCCACGCCGGATTGTCCGCCGTGCGCAGGTCGCGCCGAAACCAGCAGATCGCAGACGTCGTCATATGCAGGATCTACGAAACGAGCACCCCCTCCGGATGCACCGCAGAACCCGGGGGAGGAGCATGGAACGCGGCGCTGCGCCGTCTAGGGTCACCGGAATGCCGTACGAGGTGCACACACCGGTCTTCGACGGGCCGTTCGACATGCTCCTCCACCTGATTCTGCGCGAACAGGTGGACCTCTACGAGATCAACCTGAGCGAGATCGTCGACGCCTATCTGGCCGAGCTCGACCGCATGGATCGCCTCGATCTCGAGGTCGCCACCGAGTTCCTGCTGATCGCCGCCACGCTGGTCGAGCTCAAGGCCCGCCGGCTGCTGCCGGACGACAACGAGGTCGACCTGGATGACGAGCTGGGGCTGTGGGAGGAGCGCGATCTGCTGCTCGCGCGGCTGGTCGAGTGCAAGACGTTCAAGGACGCCGCGCTCGTGCTCCGCAAGCTGTCGGCCCACGCCGCCCGCAGCTACCCCCGCCGGGTCGGCCCGGTCGAGGACCGCTTCATCGGCCTCGCGCCCGATCTCCTCGAGCGCACGACGCCCGAGGATCTGCGCGCCGCCTACATCACGGCGACAGCGCCGAAGCCGGTGATCCGCGTCGACATCTCCCACATCACACCGATCAAGGTGACGGTGGCGGAAGCCGTGGAAGAGCTCGTGGACGAACTGCCGCGCGTCGGCCGCCTGACGTTCCGGGAACTCACCTCCGAGCTGGTCGATCGCATCGAAGTTGTCGTGCGGTTCCTCGCCGTGCTCGAACTGTTCAAGCAGGGCGTGGTCGAGCTCGACCAGCCCGGTAACTTCGGCGAGATCGCCATCGTGTGGATCGGCGACGAGTCCGTGCGGGCCGAGGCCATCACGATCGACACCTACGAGGGCTGACCGTGACCGCCGATCACATCCCGCCGGCCGTCGAGGCCATCCTGCTCGTCGCCGAGGACCCGCTCCCGCCGGAGCTGCTTGCCCAGCTCGTGGGCGCGTCGACCGACGAGGTCGTCGAGGTCTGCGAGACACTTGCCCGTGAGTACGAGGTGGACGGCCGGGGCTTCATCCTCGCCAAGGTCGCCGGTGGTTACCGCTACCAGACGGCCACCGAGCAGGCACCCTATGTCGAGCGCTATGTGCTCGACGGGCAGTCGTCGCGGCTCTCGGCCGCTGCGCTCGAGACGCTCGCCGTCGTCGCGTACAAGCAGCCGGTGAGCCGCAACCAGATCGCGTCGATCCGCGGCGTGAACGTGGACGGTGTGATGCGCACGCTTCAGCAGCGCGGCTATGTGGACGAGGTCGCCCGCGATCCCGGCCCTGGTCAGGCGGTGCTCTACGGCACGACGCCCAGCTTCCTGGAGCGCATGGGACTCGACTCGGTGAGCGACCTGCCGCCGCTCGGGGAGTTCTTCCCGGGCAGCGATGTGGTCGAGGCCCTCGAACGCGGCCTGCGGGTCGTGCCCGACGACGAAGTCATCGCGGAAGCGGGCAGCGACGCCGAGGCCGACAGCGACGCCGAGGCCGACACCAGCGCCGAAGCCGAGACCGACGCTGAGGTCGACGGGTCGTGAACCACGAGGGCGAGCGGCTCCAGAAGGTGCTCGCCCGCCTCGGATTCGGCAGTCGACGGGCGTGTGAAGAACTCATCGCCGACGAGCGGGTGACCGTCAACGGCGAGACGGCGATCCTCGGGCGCCGCGTGGACGTGGAGAACGATGAGGTCGAGGTCGACGGCGCGATCGTCGGCATCCGGCCGGATCTCGTCTACTACCTGCTCAACAAGGCGACCGGCGTCATCACGACGGCCGACGATCCGCAGGGCCGGCCGACCGTCGTCGAGATCGTGCCGGACGAGCCGCGCGTGTTCCCCGTCGGCCGCCTCGACGCGGACACCGAGGGCATGCTGCTGCTCACAAACGACGGCACGCTCACCCATCGCCTGACCCACCCGTCGTTCGGCGTCGAGAAGGAGTACCTCGCCCAGGTCACCGGTGTCCCGAGCCGGGCCGCGCTGCGTGAACTCCGTGAGGGCATCGAGCTCGAGGACGGACGCACTGCGCCGGCTCGGGTCACCGCGGTCGAGGACTCACTGCTGCGGATCACGATCCACGAAGGGCGCAATCGCCAGGTCCGCCGGATGTGCGAGGCCATCGGTCATCCCGTCGTGCGCCTGGTGCGCACCCGCATCGGGCCACTGGTCGACCGCCGGCTGCGGCCGGGGGAGTGGCGGGTGTTGACCCGTGACGAGGTGCGCAGCCTCGAAATCGCCGTCGGTGGCGATGACCCCGAGCGCTAACCTCGCCTCTCGTGACTCCGCCCGCCGACCCTGAGACGCGTACGGCGCTGGTCGTCGGCGTCGGCCTGATCGGCGGTTCGGTCGGCATGGCGCTGCGCAGCGCCGGCTGGCACGTCGTCGGCGTCGATCCGGACACCGACCGTCTGGCGGCGGCCGTCGAGTCGGGCGCGATCGACGAGGCCGGCGAGCTGGGCGAGTGCGACCTCGCCTTCATCGCCACGCCGGTGAACGCGACCGCCACGATGGTGGCCGAGGCGCTCGACGCCGGGGCCGCCGTGGTGACCGACGTCGGCAGCGTCAAGGGGCCGATCGCGGTGGCCGTCGACGATCCGCGGTTCGTACCCGGCCATCCCATGGCGGGCAGCGAACAGGACGGCCTCGCCGGCGCGTTCGCCGACATGTTCAGCGGCGCGATGTGGGTGCTGTGCCCGACCGAAACCACCGATGATGCGGCATTTGCCGAGGTCAGAGGGGTCGTTGCGTCGCTCGGCGCACAGGTGATCGTCATGCGGCCGGAGCGCCACGACACGCTCGTCGCCGTCGTGAGCCATGTCCCGCACCTCACCGCGGCCACACTGATGCGGCTGGCCGATGGTCGGGCCGAGGAGCATCGGTCGCTGCTGCGGCTCGCCGCCGGTGGCTTCCGTGACATGACCCGCATCGCCGCGGGCCATCCGGCGATCTGGCCCGACATCTGCACCCAGAACCAGGCGGCCATCACCGACGTGCTCGACGAGCTGATCCGTGAGCTCACCGGCCTGCGTGATGTCGTGGCCGAGGGCGAGGGCGATCGCCTGCTCGATCATCTCGAGTCGGCCCGCCATGCCCGCCGCAACCTGCCGACGACGGCACCGGTGGCGGAGAAGATGTCCGAGATGCGGATACCGGTGCTCGATCGCCAGGGCGAGATCGCCGCGATCGCGACCCTCGCGGCGGATCTCGACGTCAACATCTACGACCTCGAGATCGCCCACTCGGCCGAGGGGCCACGCGGGGTCGTGGTCGTGCTCGTGGAGTCGGCGTTCGCCGAGCGCTTCCAGGGCGGCCTGATGGTGCAGGGCTACCGGCCCTCGATCCGGCCGCTGGACTGACCCCGCAGCGCCGTGGCCACCGTCGACCCCCGTTCCCTGCCCGATCCCTACGAGATCGAGCCTCTGACAGCGCAGCCGGATGCGACGATCCGCCTGCCCGGCTCGAAGAGCATCACGAACCGCGCGCTGGTGGCCGCGGCGCTCGCCGAGGGCGACACGACGCTGCACGGTGTCCTCTTCGCCGACGACACCGAGGCGATGCTCGCCGCGCTCGGCCAGTTGGGCATCGAGCTGCGCATCGACCGCGACGCTGCGACCGTCACAGTCGTCGGGTGCGGCGGCGAGCTGCCCGGGGTCGAGACGACGATCGACGTTCGCCAGTCCGGTACCACCGCCCGCTTCCTCACCCCGGCGGTGGCGCTCGGCGCCGCGCCGGTCGTGGTCGACGCCGACCCGCAGATGCGGGACCGCCCGATGGACGACCAGATCGACGCCCTGCGAGCGATGGGCGTGACGGTCGAGGAGCTCGGCGACCCCGGCCGCCTGCCGCTGCGGCTGACCGGCCCGATCCGCGCCGCCGGCGTCGGGCTCGCGGCCGACGTGTCCAGCCAGTTCCTGTCCGGCCTGCTGCTCAGCGGCGCGATCCACGGACTCGATGCCCGGCTGACCACATCCGCCGTCAGCCGTCCGTATCTCGACATGACCGCGACCGTCATGCGGTCGTTCGGCGCTGAGGTGAGCGACGACGACGGCACGGCCTGGACGGTTCGGGGCGGCTACACATCGCCGGGCGACTACGAGATCGAGCCCGACGCCTCGGCCGCCTCCTACTTCCTGGCCGCGGCGGCCATCACCGGTGGGCGGGTGCGCATCGAGGGGCTGGGCCGCTCGTCGATGCAGGGCGATGTGGCCTTCGCCGACGTGCTGGCCGACATGGGTGCGACCGTGGACGTCGGCCCTGAGCACATCGAGGTCGTCGGCGGCCCACTGCGTGGCGTCACCGTCGACCTTCGCCACATCTCCGACACGGCGCCGACGCTTGCGGTCGTTGCCGCGTTCGCGGAGGGACCCACGACGATCACCGACATCGGCTTCGTGAAGGGCAAGGAGTCCGACCGCATCCGCGCCCCCGTGCGGGAGTTGCAGCGCTGCGGCGTGGACGCCGAGGAGATCGACGGCGGCCTGATCATCCGCCCGGCGGGCCCACCGACGGCCGCGACCTTCGACACCTACGACGATCACCGCATGGCCATGGCGTTTTCCCTGGTGGGATTGGTCGTGCCGGGCGTGGCGGTGCGGGACCCGGGTTGTGTCGCGAAGACGTTCCCGGGCTACTTCGCCGCATTGGAACAACTCCGGTGACCGGGCAAGATGGTCGATCATGCGTGTGATCGCCATCGATGGTCCGGCCGGCTCGGGCAAGTCCACCGTCGCGAAAGCGGTCGCCGCCCGGCTCGGTCTCGAGTATCTCGACACCGGCGCCATGTACCGCTCGGTCGCCTACGCCGTGTTGCGGGCGGGCGGTGACCCGGCCGACGCGGAGTTCACCGCCAACGTCGCCCGCTCGATCGAGCTGAAGGTGGGCCTCGACACGGTCACGGTGAACGGGGCGGACGCCACGCTGGAGATCCGGGGGCCCGAGGTGAATCGATGCGTCAGCCTCGTCGCCGCGAACCCGGCCGTGCGGGTCGAGATGGTGTCCCGTCAACGTGAGTGGGCCGAACGTCGGGGTGGGGGCGTGCTGGAAGGGCGCGACATCGGCACCGTGGTGTTCCCGAATGCCGAGCTCAAGGTGTATCTCACCGCAGATCCGGCAGAGCGGGCCCGGCGCCGGGCCAAGGAGGTCACCGACCTCGACTACGAGACGGTCGCCGCCGATCTCGCCCGCCGCGACACCCTCGATTCCACCCGCGATGTCGATCCGCTCGCCGAGGCGGACGACGCCGTGCTCGTCGACACCACCGGGCTGTCGATCGACGAGGTGGTCGAGGTGATCGAAGGATTGCTGGCGTGAGCAAGGACGTCGCCTACGGAAGCCAGGAAGGCGACACGCCGGCTCGCAGTGCCCACGGCCTCTTCGGTCGGATCATGTACCGGCCGTTCTGGTTCTTCGTCTACAGCATCTGCAAACTGCTGTTCCGCCTGCGGGTCGACGGTCGCGAGAACCTGCCGGACGGCCCGTTCATCCTCTCCGCCGTGCACCGGTCGTTCATCGACACGCCGATCGTCGGCGTCATCACCGGCAAGCGCCTGCGCTTCATGGGCAAGGAGAGCCTGTGGAAGTCGAAGCCGCTCGGCGCCTTCCTCACCTTCTTCGGGGGGTTCCCCGTGGAGCGGGGCGGCGCCGATCGCACCGCGCTGCGAGCCGCCCAGGACGTGCTCGCGCTCGGCGAACCGCTCGTGATGTTCCCCGAGGGCACCCGTCAGGAGGGCGCCCGTCTCGACCGGGAGCAGGTGCTCGACGGGCCCTCGTTCGTCGCGTCGCGCTCCGGTGTGCCGATCGTGCCGGTCGGCATCGGCGGGAGCGCGAAGGCGCTGCCGCTCGGAACCAAGATCCCGAGGCCGCACAAGGTCGTCGTGGTGATCGGTGAGCCGAT
>BQJV01000197.1 GCA_021604885.1 Acidimicrobiales bacterium | reverse complement strand
CGCCGTGCACCCCGGCCACCTTGTCGGCCAGCGCGGCGAGCCGCGGCAACGCGGCGCGCAGGTACGCGTGGTGGGTGGTTTCGAGATGGTCGACCAGCCCGTCCATGCCCTGCCATTCGGGTTCGGCTCCTGCCGCGGCCTTCGGTGCAGTCGCTTCCAACTGGGTCGAGACGGCCGCGAGGTCGAGCCCGGCGGCGGCAACCGCGACGTCGAGGCGCCGTTGTCCACCACAGCAGAAGTCGAGGCCGAGCGCGTCGAGCGGCGACGCGAGCTCGGGGTGGGCAGTGACGAGCTCAGCCAGCGTTCGGTGGGGTTCGATCGTCGGCATCGTGGGAGTCCCTTCGTTCGTGGTCATGACGTGAGGACCGAGGCCTCGGCGACCGACACCGCATCCAGCTGTGTCCGGAGCTGCGATCGGGCCCGCAGCCAGGGGACGTGCAATGCACACGTCCCGCCGTCGTTGCACGGACGATCGGCGAGCACACACCGACCGGAGTCGGTGGGTCCCTCGATCGTCTCGATCACCGCGAGCACCGTCAGCTCGTCGAGGTTCGCGGTCAGGGAGTAGCCGCCGGCCGGTCCGGGGTCGGACCGGACCCATCCCGCGCGCACCAACGGCGTCAGCACCTGCGACACGAATCCGGGAGTCGACCCGACGGCTTCGGCCAGGGCCGGACCCTTCAGGCGGTCGCTGCTCACCGCGAGCGCATGCAACGAGCGCACCGCCAGGTCGCTCTTCCGGGTAACTTCTAGTCTCACACTAGAAGACTACTCACACCCGTCCGGGAGGCCAACAATGCAGGGAGAACCGACGTCGCCGCTCACCGTCGTGCGAACGAACACGATCCTCTACTGCGCCTGGTGGGCCGACACCGTCGCCTTCTACGCGACCACGCTCGGCCTGACCGTCACCCACCGGACCGACTGGTTCGTCGAGGTGGCGCTCGGCAACGCCGCCCACCTCAGCCTGGCCGACGCCGACCGCACCAGTATTCCCGCCGGCCACGGTGCCGGCATCACGCTCAGCTGGCAGGTCCCCGACCTCGCGACCGCACATCGTGCTCTGCGCGGGCTCGAGATCGACGTCACCGAGATCGCCCGGCGATGGGACACCGACTACATCGAGTTCCACGACCCCGAGGGGAACCGCATCGAACTCTGGAGCCTCGCCTGAAGCAACGCACGGCTCCGCCCGCTCAGCAGCAGTCGTCGACGTGCTCGGCCACGAGCGCGTCACGTCCCTCACGGACCAGGAAGCCGACGACACCGAGGGCGGCGACGGGATCGGCCCACCACCAGCCGAACACGGCGTTGGCCGTCAACCCGAGGAGAACGACCGCGGACAGGTAGACGCAGGCCTGGGTCTGGCGGCTGTCGGCCTCCACCGAGCGGGCGCCGAGCTCGCGCCCGACGCGGCGCTTCTCGCGCGCGAGCACCGGCATCACGAGTAATGAGACGGCCGTCAGCACGATCCCCGTGCGGCTGACATCGGGCTGTTCGCCGGCGAGCAGCGATCGGATCGACTCGACCCCGACCACCGCGGCCAGCACCAGGAACGTGACGCCGATGATCCGGAGTGCACGCTGCTCGACGTGTTCGGCCCGTTCCGGTGACCGCTGCTCGACGTGCAGCCGCCAGATCAGCACTCCAGCGGACGCGGACTCCACAAAGGAGTCGACACCAAACCCGAGCAGGGCGCGACTACCCGCCAGCGCGGCGGCGGTGATCGCCACGGCACCCTCGGCGACATTCCACACAACCGTGAAGACCGCCAACCACCACGCCCGGCGCAACAGCTCCGCGCGGCGCTCGCCGACCCGGGCGGTCATCGGGCTGCCCGCAACAGTTCGGCGAGGTCGTCTCGGATCGGCATCGGCTGTGTCGCCGGAACCCTCGCCCGCCCCGGGTTGCCCGCCGGAAATCGACCCAGCACCGAGCCCGGCCCGGCCACCACCAGCCGCAAACACTGACCCCAGACCTCCCGCCCATCGCGTGCGAGCATCCCGGCGACGAGCATCGACGCGTGCACGCGTACATGCCAGCCCCACCACGGCTGGCTCAACACATGGGCGTCCTCCAGCAGCTCCCAGCTCCGTTCGCGCTCACCCGCGCGCCGTGCCTCCCGAGCGGTGGCGAGGTCGCCGCGCAACCGCTCCCGAATCATGGCCGGCACGGCGCTCATCGCCCGTGGCCACAGTCAGGGTCGATCGACAACACGACCGCGGCCAGGGTGCGCAGCCCGTCGGCCAGGCGCTCGTCGGCCAACTCGTAGCGCACCTTGCGGCCCTCCGGCTCGCCGACGACCAGCCCACAACCACGAAGGCAGGTCAGGTGGTTGGACGTGTTCGCCTTGCCCAGGCCCAGCCGCTCAGCGAGCTCGGCCGGATACGCCGGACCCTCCAGGAGCTCCATCAGGATCCGACGCCGCGACGCATCCGCCAGGGCGCGGCCCAGGCGCTCCAACGCCGCCCCGTCGATTCGTTGCACACTGTCGAGCATGGGCGAATGATACAGCGTAAGCTGTACCATCGCCCCACCGCGGGAGAAGCAGCCCGGTCCCGGCCGGTAGGTTGCGAGGCATGCACATCGGACTCACAGGTGGCGCGTCGAGCGCCGAGAAGTTGATCGATCAGGCCAAGCGGGCGGAGGACGAGGGCTTCAGCGCCATGTGGTACCCCGGCGGCGGCCCGGGCGACGCCCTGCTCGCGATGGTCGGGGCGGCGACCTCGAGCTTGGAGATCGGCACCTCGATCGTGCAGACCTATCCGTGTCACCCCTCGCTGATGGCGCAGCGGGCGGGTGGGATCGCGGCCGCGATGGGCCGCCCCGGCTTCGTGCTCGGCATCGGCCCGTCCCACGAGCCGGTGATCGAGGGCGTCTACGACATGGCCTACAGCCATCCGGGTCGCCACACCGAGGAGTACGTCGACATCCTCATGCCCCTGCTCGATGGGGAGCACGTCGACTATGCAGGCGAGGACCTGAGCTACCACGGCATGGGTGGCGCCACGCGACCGGCGCATCCCGTCCCGGTACTGATCGCGGCGCTCGGTCCCCGCCTTCTGCGGGTCGCCGGCGAGAAGGCCGACGGCACGGTGCTGTGGATGGGCAATGCAAAGGCGATCGAGAGTCACGTCCGCCCCCGCATCGACGAGGCCGCGGCGGCAGCAGGGCGACCGACCCCGCGCGTCGTCGCCGGTCTCCCGGTCGCCGTGCACGACGATGTCGACGAGGCGCGCGCCGTCGCAGCCGAGCAGTTCGTCGTCTACGGCACGCTCCCGAACTATCAGCGACTCCTCGCCCACGGTGACGTCGACGGACCCGCCGAGGCCGCGATCGTCGGCGACGAAGCCTCCGTCGCCACACAGCTCCAGGGTCTGCTCGACGCCGGGGCGTCGGACGTGTGGGCGGCACCGTTCCCCGTGGGCGATGACCGTTCCGGCTCCCGGAACCGCACCCGCGCGCTGCTGCGCGAACTCGCCAACAGCTGACCCGATCGGCGAACTGCATCCTCCGCCGGAAAGGACATCACGATGGAACCCATGGAGACACTGAGCCAGGCGATCACTCGGTTGCGCGGCACCGGCTATCACATCGACTATCGCGCCAACGACCGGGAACTCCTCGAATGCGACGAATGCGGCGCCGTCTTCGACCCGACCGAGATGCAGGTCGACGAGACCGTGCGGTTCGAAGGCGCGAGCGACCCCGGCGATGAGGCGATCCTCTTCGCCCTCGACGCGGGCGGTGGGCACCGCGGTCTCTACGCCGCCGCGTACGGCGCAGCGGTGTCCGCCGACGACATCGCCGTCATCCGCGCCCTGCCGGACTGAGTACCGCTCCTCGGAGCCCTTGACCTTCTACTCGGATGGAAGGTGTAGGACACAGGTTGGACGACGACCATCCATCCGTCCGATGAACGACATGCACACCAGCGAGCACCACAATCACGACCGCCACGCCGGCCACGACCCGGACATGTTCCGTCGCCTGTTCTGGTGGAACAGTGCGCTGGCTCTGCCGGTGCTGGTGTTCTCGGATCAGATCCAGGAGTGGTTCGGGTACGAGATCAGCGCGGCATGGGCGGCGTGGATACCTCCGCTGATCGGGACGGTCATCTACGTCTGGGGCGGAAGCCCCTTCCTCACCGGCGGCGTGGCGGAGGTACGAAACCGGCAGCCAGGAATGATGCTGCTGATCTCGTTGGCCATCACGGTCGCCTTCGTTTCCTCGTTCGCGTCCTCTCTCGACTGGGGCGATCTCGACTTCTGGTGGGAACTGGCCGCACTCATCGTCGTCATGTTGCTGGGCCACTGGCAGGAAATGAAGGCGATCGGTCAGGCCCAGGGAGCTCTCGCCGCGCTGGCGGCACTCCTACCGGATCGAGCTGAGCGGGTTTCCGGAGACAGTGTCGAGGAGGTCGCGATCGCCGACCTCGTCGTCGACGATGTCGTGCTCATTCGGCCTGGGGCACGCGTCCCGGCCGACGGGGTCATCGTCGACGGCCGCGCCGCGCTCGACGAATCCATGATCACCGGCGAGTCCAAACCCACCACCCGAGAGGAAGGCGAGCGGGTGGTCGCCGGCACCGTGTCGACCGACTCGTCGATACGCGTCCGAATCGACGCCGTGGGTGAGGACACCGCGCTCGCCGGCATTCAACGGCTCGTCGCCGACGCACAGTCCTCGCAGTCCCGCACCCAGGCCCTCGCCGACCGAGCCGCCGCGGCGCTCTTCTACCTCGCGACGGGTTCCGCCGTCGTCACCTTCACCGCCTGGCTCCTCGCCGGCGACGCAGCCGAGGGGGTGATCCGGACAGTCACCGTCCTGGTCATCGCCTGCCCCCATGCGCTCGGACTGGCGATCCCCCTGGTGATCGCCATCTCGACGGCGACGTCGGCGCAGGCCGGCATCCTGGTGAAGGACCGGCTCGCGTTGGAGCGAATGCGTACCGTCGACGCCATCCTGTTCGACAAGACCGGCACGCTGACGAAGGGCAACCACGCCGTCGTCGACCACGCCGCGGCCGACGGCTGGACCCGGCACCACGTGCTGGCCCTTGCCGCATCCGTGGAGATCGAGAGCGAGCACCCGATCGCCCGAGCGATCCTGGCCGCCGCCCCCGCACGCGCCGACCTGCCGGCAGCCACCGACGTGGCGGCATCGAGCGGACGCGGTGTGCGTGGAATGGTGGATGGGCACGAGATCCAGGTCGGCGGACCGGCGCTCCTCGATTCGGTCGGCGCGTCCGAACCCCCCGAGCTCGGCCCGACCCTCGCCCGGTGGCGTCACGACGGCGGATCGGTCCTCTACGTCATCGACGACGGCCGCGTCGCCGGCGCGATGACGCTCGCCGACGAGATCCGCCCGGAGTCGCGGGTCGCGATCGAAACCCTTCATGCACAGGGAAAGCGTGTCGTGCTCATCACCGGTGACGCCCGACAGGTCGCGGATGGCGTTGCCGCCCAGCTCGAGATCGACGAAGTGTTCGCCGAGGTCCTGCCCCAGGACAAGGACTCCAAGGTCGCCGAGCTCCAGAGCCGAGGCCTGACCGTGGCGATGGTCGGAGACGGCGTCAACGACGCCCCTGCGCTCGCTCGCGCCGACGTCGGAATCGCCATCGGGGCCGGCACCGACGTTGCGATCGAGTCCGCCGGTGTCGTGCTCGCGTCCAGCGATCCCCGTGGGGTCACCGGCGTCATCGAGCTCTCGACCGCCAGCTACCGCAAGATGATTCAGAACCTGATCTGGGCGACGGCCTACAACCTGCTCGCGATCCCCATCGCCGCCGGCGCATTCTCGTTCGCCGGCATCAGCTTGCCGCCCGCCGCGGCCGCCCTCGCCATGAGCGCCTCCACCATCGTCGTCGCCGCCAACGCACAACTCCTCCGGCGACTCGACCTCCGACCCGAATAGGCGTCGCCTACTCGGCGGCTCCGGACCCTGCGGCCAGGTCGTGCGGACCGGACGCGAGATAGCCCCCGGCGGCCCGGATCGCCTCGCCCCACGGCTCGAGCAGCTCGATCAGCTCCTCGACGTCGTCGCCGAGCGCGGCGAGCACAGGCATCATCTGATCATCGGTCCGGCGCTCGATCTCCTCGCGCCGCTCGCGTCCACGATCGGTGAATCCACCGTCGGCGTCGATGTCGCCGCTGGAGCGCAGCGCGTCGAGCGCGGCGTCGAAGTCGACGTCGGTCCAGCCGCGGGTGCGGGCGTAGCTGCGCATCGGCAGCCCCCAGTAGAGCTCGGTCAGGAGGCCGATCTGGACCGCGTCGAGACCGCCGTTCACCCATGCGGCCGTGTGGCTGTCACCGCGGTACTCGCGGAGCAGGTCGCCGCGGCGCCACACCGTTCCCAACGGGTGATCGGGATCGTCGCGTCCCACGAGGCCGGCGGCGAGCGGCCGCCCGCCGATCCGCAGATCGTGGGTC
>BQJV01000196.1 GCA_021604885.1 Acidimicrobiales bacterium | reverse complement strand
TCTCCGTCGGCGCCGGTCGGCGCCGACTGAGGACGAGATCAGTCGGTCGGAGCGTCCTGGTTCTTGAGCTGGACGAACACCATGCGCAGCTGATCGAGCGCTTCGGTGAGGGTGGCCTCGGCCTCGCCGAGTCGGCCTTCGAGCTTCTCGACGATGGCGGCCAGCCCGTCGATGGCGACGGTCGCTTCCGTGAAGTTCGGTGTCTCCTGGGACAGGTGCAGCGCGGCAAGTTCGTAGAGCCCCATGCCGTGGTTGGCGACGATCATCGCCGCGGGTGTCTCCAGCAGACGACCCCGTGCTTCGGCCATTTCCCGGATCATCTCCTCGGCCCGGGCCCGCTCCTCGGGCGACAGATCGTCGAGCTTCACGCCCTCCGGAAGAGCGGCCGCGATCTCGTCGTCGAGTGACGGATCGCCCGCGGGTGCGGTGTCGGCCGGGGGAGTGGGGGTGCTGCGATCAACGGGGTGCTCGCCACCAGGTGTCCAGAGGGAACTCATGGCTGGTACCCTAACGGTCACAATTCACTGGCAAGCGGGGTCACCCCCACCTGGCCATCCGGTTCCTCGGAACCCGGTTCTTCGGAATCAGCGATGCGCCCAGGTCGACCACACGGCAGAACCCTCGGGTTCTTTCGCGGACGTCGGCTTGCCGACGTCCGTTGTTTCGTTTTGAAGCGACGGATTCCGCCAAACAACGGAGGTTCCGTGCTCACAAGGAGTACAGGGCGATAGCACCGCCAAGCAACGAGCCAAGGGTCAACGACCGCATCCGCGCCCGTGAGGTTCGCCTCATCGGCCAGGACGGGGAGCAGATCGGTGTGAAGGCATTGCCTGAAGCACTGAACATCGCTCGCGCCGCCGGTCTTGATCTTGTTGAAGTCGCCGATCAGGCAAACCCCCCGGTTTGCCGGATCATGGACTACAGCAAGTGGAAGTACGAGAACAACCAGCGGCAGAAGGAGTCGAAGAAGAAGTCTTCGAATCTTTCGGTCAAGGAGATGAAGTACCGGCCGAAGATCGGACCCGGCGACTTCGACACCAAGACCCGCAAGGTCGAGGAGTTCCTCGGCGAAGGCCACAAGGTCAAGGTCACGATCATGTTCCGTGGCCGTGAGATGCAACATCCCGAACTCGGTCGCAAGATCCTCGACCGGGTGGCAGACACGGTCGTCCACGTCGGCAAGGTGGAGTTCCACCCCCGTCAGGACGGCCGCAACATGGTGATGGTGCTCGCACCGGACAAGCAGGCCCACGCCCGTCACAAGAAGCAGATGGAGAAGGAGGCGGCCGAGGCCGCCGCAGCGGAGTCGGACGGCAACGCCGACACCTGAAAGAGATCAGACAATGCCCAAGATGAAGACGCACAAGGGTGCGGCCGCGCGCTTCAAGCGCACCGGCACCGGCAAGCTCAAGCGCCGGCACCAGAACAAGAACCACATCCTCGAGAAGAAGAGCCCGAAGCGGAAGCGTCAGCTCCGCAACACGGCCATCGTCTCGAAGGCCGACGAGAAGAACCTGCGCGACCTCGGCGTCTGAGCCGGTCCGCACCCGAACCAGAACGAAAGAAAGGGGAGTCAGATGGCACGCGTCAAGCGATCCGTTCACTCCAAGAAGCGCCGCCGGGTAGTCCTCGAGCGGGCGAAGGGCCACTACGGCAACCGTTCGCGGAGCTACAAGTCCGCCAACGAGTCGGTGATGCACGCAGGCAACTACGCCTACCGTGATCGCCGAGCCCGCAAGGGCGAGTTCCGCAAGCTGTGGATCCAGCGCATCAACGCGGCGTGCCGGGAGAACGGCACCAGCTACAGCCGGTTCATCGCCGGTCTGAAGGCGGCCGACATCGAGGTCGATCGCAAGCAGCTGTCCGAGCTGGCCATCCACGACGCCGCGGCATTCACCGCGCTGGTCGAGGCGGCCAACGGGGCGCTCGCCGACGCCTGATGGGCGATGCCTCCGAGCCGCATGCACACGCGTCGCATGTGCTCGGGGCGAAGAATCCGAGAATCGCTGAACTGCGTCGCCTGATCGGGCGGCGCAGCTCGCGTTCCCCCGAGATCGTCATCGAGGGCCCGCGCACGGTGTCGGAGGCGCTGGCGGTCGGGCAGCTCCCGTCGCTGGTGATCGTGCCGGAGTCGGCCCGGGATCACTCGCTGCTGTTCGCCATGCCGAAGACGGTCGAGGTGCTGGTGACCAGGGACAATGTCTTCGAACGGCTGGCGCCGTCGGTCACGCCCCAACCGATGCTGGCGATCCTGCCCCGACCCGTCGGCGCGCTACCCGCTGTGTTCGGCGCGGACGACGTCGCCCTCGTACTGGTGGACGTGTCGGACCCCGGCAACGTCGGCACGCTCGTGCGGGCTGCGGACGCGGTCGGTGCCCGGGCCGTCGTCGTGATCGGCGGGGCCGACCCGTGGGGGCCGAAGGCCGTGCGGTCCTCCGCCGGCTCCGTGTTGCGCGTGCCGGTCGTCCAGCTCGACTCGCTCCACGACGCCTCCGCCTCCCTCCGGGCCGGCGGCGCTCGCATGGTCGGCACCGATGTACGCGAGGGCGAGCCGCACGACGGCGGCACGCTCGCCGGCCCCGTGGCGATCGTGCTCGGCTCCGAACCTCACGGGCTGGATCGCTCCCATGCCGAGCTCATCGACGACTGGGTCCACATCGACATGCCCGGCAACACCGAATCCCTGAACGTCGCCATGGCCGGCACCCTCCTCGCCTACGAGGCCCGCCGCAACCCGCGTTCTTAACCGAGTTGTGGTCGCATATCGACCACAACTCAACGCGGATCGGAATCAGGTGACCAGGTCGTGGTCGTCGGGGTGCTCGCGGATGAACGACGCCGCGAAGGGGCACACCGGCGTGATCGTCCGGCCATGCGCCCGGAGGTCGTCGAGCATGCCCCGCATGAGGCGGTCGGCCATGCCCTGGCCGCGCATCGCGGGGTCGGTCTCGACATGGGGGACGACGACGGTGTCGCCGTCGAGGTGGTAGTCGGCGATGGACACGATCCGGTCGTCGACGACGAGCTCGTACCGATTGCGTTCCGGGTTGTCGCGCACGATGTGATCCACGGCCGCAGTCTCGCAGCCTCAGCACCCGCATATGTCGACGGCACCGCGCCCGCGACGCCGTAACCTGTGCGACTGATGATCGAGGAGCTGGAACAGACCGCCGCCGGGGCGACCGCTCGCCTTGCCGACGTCGAGGACCTCGACGGGCTCGCGGCGCTCGACGCCGAGTATCTCGGCAAGAAGTCGGCGCTCACGCAGGCAAAGAAGCAGCTCGGCGAGCTGGCCCCGGAAGACCGCAAGGCGGCCGGTCAGGCGGTCAACGAGATCCGCGGCCGCATCGAGGCGGCCATCGCCGAGGCCCGCGCCCGGCTGACGAGCGCGGCTCGGGCCGAGCAGCTCGAGGCCGAACGCCTCGACCTGACCGAGACCCGTGACGAGATCCGACGGGGATCACTGCATCTGGTCACCCAGGCACGGGACCGACTCGAGGACGTCTTCGTCGGCATGGGCTACACCATCGCCGAGGGCCCCGAGGTCGAGAGCGCCTGGTACAACTTCGAGGCGCTGAACATCCCCGAATGGCATCCGGCCCGCGGCAGCTTCGACACGATCTTCGTGAACCTCGGCGAGCCCGAGCAAGTGATGCTCCGGTCGCACACCTCGCCCGTGCAGATCCGCACGATGGAGAACCAGGAGCCGCCGATCTACATCGTCGCTCCGGGCCGAACGTTCCGGACCGACACGGCCGACGCCACGCACCTCCCGGCGTTCAACCAGATCGAGGGCCTCGTTGTCGATCGGGGCATCACCTTGGGCGATCTCGCGGGCACGATCGACGAGTTCGTCCGGGCCTTTTTCGGTGGCGAGGTGAAGACCCGGCTGCGCCCGTCCTACTTCCCCTTCACCGAGCCGAGCGCCGAGTTCGACATCTCCCGCCCCGACGGCTCGTGGCTCGAACTCGGCGGTTGCGGCATGGTCCACCCGAACGTCCTGCGCAACTGCGGCATCGATCCCGACGAGTGGCAGGGCTTTGCGTTCGGCTTCGGCATCGACCGGCTCGCGGTCATGCGCTACCAGCTCGACGACATCCGTGAGCTGGTCAACAACGACGTTCGCTTCCTGAGGCAGTTCTGATGAAGGTCACCCTTTCCTGGCTGCGGGAGTTCGCGCCCGACATCGACGGTGATCCCGTCGAGCTCGGCGAAACGCTGTCCGCGCTCGGCCTCGCGGTCGAGGAGATGGAGATCATCGGCGACGTCGTCGAGGGTGTGGTGCTCGCCCGGGTGCTCGACCTGCGACCGCACCCGGACGCCGACAAGATCCAGCTCGTCGATGTCGACGACGGCAGCGGCGGCGACCCGCTGCAGGTCTGCTGCGGCGCGTTCAACATGGCGGTCGGTGACCTGATCCCGTTCGCCACCATCGGCACCACCATGCCGAACGGCATGGAGATCGCCCAGCGGGAGATGCGGGGCCAGACCTCGAACGGCATGTGCTGCTCCGGCGCCGAGATCGGCTTCGGCGACATGGGTCCCGGAGACACTGACGAGGGCATTCTGATCCTCAACGGCCGGGTGGTCGAGGGCGCCGAGCTCGGCATGCCGCTCGGCGACGCGCTCGGCATCGAGCACGACGTGCTGTGGGACCTCGAGGTGAACGCCAACCGTCCGGACGCGATGTCGGTCGCCGGCGTGGCCCGCGATCTCGCCGCGGCGCTGGGCGTGCCGTTCTCCTTCCCGACATACGAGGTCGCCCGGTCGGACGAATCCGTCGATGACCTGCTGTCGGTCGAGATCGCCGACCCGACCCTGTGCGGCCGCTTCGTCGCCACCGTGCTGCGCAACGTCTCCGTCGGCCAGTCGCCGGCGTGGATGCAGAACCGACTGATCCAGCTCGGGATGCGGCCGATCAACTCCATCGTCGACATCTCGAACTACGTGATGCTCGAACTCGGTCAGCCGAACCACACGTTCGACCTCGCCGCGGTGCCGAACGGACACCTGCGGGTGCGGCGAGCGGCGGAGGGCGAGACCCTCGTGACCCTCGACGACGTCGAGCGCACGCTCACCTCGATCGACGGCGTCATCGCCGACGAGACCGACACGGTGGTGTCGCTCGCCGGGGTGATGGGCGGCGCGTCCACCGAGATCTCCGAGGCGACCACCGACGTGCTCCTCGAGATGGCCTGGTGGGATCCGCCCTCGATCTCCCGCACGGTGAAGCGCCTCAACCTGCCGAGCGAGGCGTCGACCCGGTTCCGCCGTGGCTGCGACTGGGGCGAGAACATCGACCGCGCCATGACCCGATTCATCCAGCTCGCAGCCGAACAGGGTGCCGTTGCCGTTGCCGGTCAGATCGACGTGGCCGGCGACCTGCCGGACCGCACGCCGGTGCGCGTCCGTCCCGCGAGGGTCAACGGACTGTTGGGTACCAAGTTGTCGGCCGACGAGATTGCGGATCACCTCCGGTCGATCGGGTTCGTCGTGGAGGCGGTCGACGGCGACCTCGACGTGACGATCCCGACCTGGCGCTGGGACACGTCCACCGAGACCGACATCGCCGAAGAGGTCGCTCGGATGTTCGGTTACGAGAACATCGTCCGGACCGTGCCGAAGGGCGAGGTCGCCGGTGGTCTCACCGAATACCAGAAGGCCCGCCGCCTCGTGCGTGACGTGCTTGCCGGCGCGGGCTGCGACGAGACGTTCCCGATGCCGTTCCTCGCGCCGGGTGATCTGCAGAACGCCGGTCTCCCCGAGGACGGCGTCACCCTCACGAATCCGCTCCATGCCGAGGAATCGGTGCTGCGGACGTCGCTGCTCCCCGGCCAGCTCAAGGCCATCGCGTACAACCAGTCGCATCGCGAACCGGGCACCCGGTTCTTCGAGATCGACCACGTCTACCTTCCTGCGCCCGAGGGCGATCTGCTGCCCGACGAACGGGAGTACCTGGCCGTCGCCCTCGCCGGCGAAGAGGCCCCCGCGGCGGTGGCGCTCCTCGATCTGCTCGAACGGGCGCTGGCGCTGCCGAACGTGCGTCTCCAGCCCGACCGGGCGCCCGGGTTGCACCCGACGCGCACCGCCGAGGTCGTCATCGCCGGCCGACCCCGTGGCTATGTCGGTGAGGTCGACCCGACCGCGCTGGAGAACTATGGCGTCGAGGGCCGCGTCGCGTGGCTCGAACTCGACCTCGGCGCGGTGCTGGACGGCCCGCAGGGCAATCGCCGCTACACGCCGGTCAGCAAGTTCCCGTCGTCCGACATCGACCTCGCGTTCGAGGTGCCCGACGACGTGCCGGCGTCATCCGTCCTGGCTTCACTGCGCAAGGGCGGCGGCGCCCTGCTCCAGACCGTCGAGTTGTTCGACGTCTACCGCGGCGACGGCGTGCCCGATGGCGCCCGGTCGCTGGCCTACCGGCTCCGGTTCCAGGCTGCCGATCG
>BQJV01000195.1 GCA_021604885.1 Acidimicrobiales bacterium | reverse complement strand
GAAGCGGGGCCCGTGGGCCCCGCTCCCTTCAGTTCTGGGTACTCAGTCGGTGTTGCTCAGTGACCGAGTACGCGGATCACGCCGCGGCACGAGCGGCGGCGAGCCACTCGTCGACCGTTGCACGGTTGGTGGCGATCCACTCGGCGGGGTGCGCACGCACGTCCTCCTCAGCGTTCTCGCCACCGTCGTAGCGCACGTTCTGCAGCGCCACGTCGATCACCGAGATCTGCACCTGTTCGAACAACGCAAGAGCCGCAGGGTTGGCATCGAGGAAGTCGTTACGGGCGGACACCTGGATGTCTGCAGCGACCCAGCCGAGGTGGCACGGGTCGGCGGAGCAGGCATCGAGGCCGATCGCAGCAGGGACGGCGACGCCGTCGACGAGCTGGCTGAATTCCGGCGTGATCGAGCCGTCGAGAACCGAGTCCTCTTCGACCGCGAGCCACATGGCGTTGTCGCCCGGGATCAGCTGGGTGACGTAGCCGGACGGGGTCCAGGTATAGATGATGAACGGGGTACCCGAAGCGGCACGGCCGACGGCCTCGGCCACCATGGCGTCGTAGCCCGCCTTGGTCTGGGCGATGTTCTCCCAGCCGGCGAACTCGATCGTCTCGGTGATGATGTCGTCACAGGTCCAGTCCTCGGGGCAACCGAGGATCTCGACGATGCCGTTGCCGGGGTTGGAGTCGCCGGCGTCGTACAGGGCGATGAGGTCCGGGTCGTCGTTGATGGCGTCGAGCGTGATGCCCGGGTTGTCATCGACGATGGACTTGTTCGTCAGGAAGCCCTGGAGGCCACCGGCGAGCATCTCTTCACCCACGACCGAGACGTGGTCGCCCACGATCGAACCGTCGGTCAGCTCGTTGTCCCACCAGGCCGCGTGGCCGGGGTACCAGCTGTTGGCCCAGAAGTCGACGTCGCCTTCACCGAGTGCGGTGAAGAAGTTCGACGGGGGCAGCTCGAGGTCCGCAGGGTCGGACACGTCGTAGCCGAGCTCTTCCATCAGGTCGTGGTAGATCGCGGCCTGCATGTAGCCGGTGGACCAGTTCGCGCGGGCCATGGTGACGGACACGCCCTCGCCGGGGTTGGCCGCGGCACCGTCGTCGCCACCGTCGTCACCGGTGCCGTCGTCGCCGCTGTCGTCAGCGGTGCTGTCGTCAGCGGTGCCGTCGTCGCTGGAACCATCGTCGGCACTGCCGTCGTCGCTACCGGCACTCGTGTCGTCGTCGTCGCCGCACGAGGCGGCGAACATGGCGAGGACAACGAGGAGTGCTGCGAACAACAGACTCTTCTTGTTGGTTGTCATACGGGACTTCCCTCCGGGGAATAGTCGAAGCCGATCCGCGCAGAAGCCCGGAAATCGACGGCAATCACGTTAGCCGTTGCGAAACGGCTCGGTGCACCAGCCCCGGAAAAGGCCCCTTGATCAGGCGCGGGCCGGCACGGGCGCCCCGGCAGCGGGGTCCGCCGGCTCTGCAGCGGCCTCGTGGTACTCACGATCGCCGCTGAAGACCTTCGCCCGCCGGAACTCGGCGAGCACGTTGCGACTGGTCACGATGAATACGAAGCCCACCACGAGGGCGAGCAGGCATCCGGCCCCGGTCGAGAATCTCGGATCGGCGGTGCGCAGGATCGAGACGACGAACGCGAGGGTCAACGAGGTGATCCCCAATCCCACGCCGGCGGTCACCACGCTCCAGCGCCATCGATACGGTTCGTCGAGGCGTACGAGCCCGGAAGCGGGCACGCTCGCGACGAGCCCGATCCCCGCCAGGATCAACAGGTACGTGCCGTAGCCCGGTCCGTCACTGTGCCAGGCGTCGTAGACGAGGCGGTCCTGACGGGCCGAGGAGCTGATCGCCACGATCTCGGCCGCTCCCTCCGCCCCGGGGAGGTCCCCGGCGGCCACCTGTTCGCGGATCTCCGCGATCCGGGCCTCGTCCTCGGGCGTGAGCACCGTGTCCGCTCGCTCGTCGGAGGTCCACGCCGAGAAGCTCGCGGCGATGGCCCAGACGACGCAGAAGGCGGCCACGGCGAGCCGTCCCCAGTTGACCCGGGCGGGGAGCGGTCGGTCGGCTGCGAACGGCGCGACGGCGAGCCATCGGACGCTTCCGGCGACGGCGATCGCACTGCCGATGATCGCGACATAGACCCCGATGCCGTGCTCGTACCCGGCGGCGTCCGCCAGGATCGACGGCGAGGTGACGAGGTAGCCGATGGACACCACGAGCATGGTCACGGAGAACAGCACGGCGCCGTCGGGGCCGAGCCATCGGCCCGTCGTCCCCGGGCGCCACCGCGTCACGCCGACCGCGAGAATCACGGTGAGGGCCAGTCCCAGGACGATGAGACCGAACCAGCTCCCGCCCTCGGCCGACCAACCGGCGAAGGTCTCGCCGACGAGGTCCGTGTCGTCGCCACGCCGCGAGTAGCCCGACAGCAGTCCCGCGTCCTTGCCCCAGGTCAGGAACACGGCCACGGCAGCGATGACCGCACCGACGCTGGCGATCATCGCGCCCTGCACCTCGGGGGCCTCGGCCGGCGCCATGCTGGAACCCGAATCGGCGCGTTCGCCGGTCTTCTCGGCCTGTTCTTCCTGCGCGAGGAGGAGTTCGGGGTTCTTGCGCGCCGTCCACGCCTGTGCGATGCGGCCGAGCAGATTCATGCCGTCGTTGGCTTGCGTCTGGCTGATGCGATCGAGCACCACCGCCACGACGAACAGCGCGAGACCGGAGGATGCTCCCAGTGCGACGTCCTGGTTCTGCACGGCCCGGAACACCAACTGGCCGAGACCACCGGCGCCCATGATGGCCGCGATGCCGAGCATGGAGACCGACAGCAGCAGCGTCTGGTTGAGACCGGTCATGATCGCCTGACGGGCGAGTGGGAGCTGCACGTCGAAGAGCACGCGCCATTCCGGAGCCCCGTAGGCCCGAGCCGCCTCCACCACGTCGTCGGGAACCTGTCGGATACCCAGATTCGTGAGCCGGATCAGAGGTGGGATGGCGAACACCATCGTGACCATCGTCGCCGACTCCTCACCGATGGAGAAGAAGAAGATGAACGGAAGCATGTAGACGAACGAGTGGACGACTTGCATGGCGTCGAGAATCGGTCTGAGGGCTTCCCAGACGGGATCCATGCGTCCCGCGAGGACCCCCAGTGGTATGCCGATCAGCGCACACAGGAGCACGGCCACGATGATGAGCCCGAGGGTGAGCGACACCTCGTCCCAGTACTCCGTGCCGAGAAGACCACACAAGGCGAGCGAGCCCGCGGCGAAGAGCCCGATCTTCGCGTTGCGGAAGAGCGTGCCGATCACGAAGAAGATGCCGCAGACGCCCCACCAGGGCATGTCCGTCAGCTCCCACCACGGATGGTGCGTGCTGCCGTCGCGCACGAAGGTGGTGAACAGGAACTCGAACGGCCACTTGATCGCGCCGAGCAGATCGAACCACGCATCATCGGTGTCGCCGAGGTTCTGGTCGACCCACTTCACGATCTGGTCGACCCACTCGCCGACTGGGAGCTCCCATTCGTCGAGTACCTCGTTCTCGAGGGCGCCGACGTCTCCGTCCTGGGCTGTGATGAGGCTCATTACATGAACACCTCTCGCTCGAAGTTGTCTATGAGGCTCTCCACCCGGCCCATCTCTTCCATGATGTGACGAGGATCGAGGTTGCCGACCAGCTTTCCGCTGTCATCGACGATCGCGATCGGAAGGCCGCGGCCGGCATCGGCGTAGACCTCGTTCAGAGTGTTCTCGGGTCGGGCGACGGCGAAATCGGTGCGGAGTGCATCGGCGGTCGATCCTCCCGTGCCGGACACCCGGATCGCGTCGCTCGCGGCGAGCAGCGCCTCGGGTTTCCCGTCGGCGTCGAGGACGAACGAGCCGGACCGATCGCCGAGGTGTGCCATGGCGTCGCGCAGTTCGGCGGTCTTCTCGACCGGGCTGGGCTCGACCATGATCTCGTGGACCTGGATGACGCGACCCTGGTCGACGTCCTGCACGAACTCGGCCACATAACCGGTGGCCGGCTGCGTGAGGATCTCCTCGGGCGTGCCGATCTGAACGACCTGGCCGTCCTTCATGATGCAGACGCGATCGCCGATGCGCAGGGCTTCGTTGAGGTCGTGGGTGATGAACAGGATCGTCTTCTTCAGATTCGCCTGGATGTCCATCATCTCGTCCTGCATCTGGCGCCGGATGAGCGGATCGAGGGCGCTGAACGCCTCGTCCATCAGCAGGATGGGCGGGTCGGCGGCGAGGGCCCGGGCGAGGCCGACGCGCTGCTGCATGCCGCCGGAGAGTTGGCTCGGCGAGTAGTGGGCGTATGCCCCGAGTCCGACGAGACCGAGGGCGCGCATCGAGGCGTTGTCCCGCTCGGCCTTGGAGATGCCCTGCACCTTCAAGCCGTAGCCGACGTTGTCGATGATCGTGCGGTGGGGGAACAGGGCGAAGTGCTGGAAGACCATGCCGGTCTTCTCGCGGCGGAACGACTGCAACGGGGGACCGGTCAGCTGCTGGACGTCGACGTCGTCGATGATCACCTTGCCGTGGGTCGTCTCGAGCAGCTTGTTGACGGTACGGATCGCAGTGGACTTGCCGGACCCGGACAAGCCCATGATCACGAAGATCTCACCCTGTCGGACATCGAAATTGACGTCGTTCAGGCCGACGACGTGGCCGGTGCGGGCGTGGACCTCGTCCTTGCCCATGCCTGATTGCGTGAGTTCGAACGCTCGTCCGCGCGGCTGCGGGCCGAAGAGTTTGTAGACGTGTTCGGCCCTGATGATGACTTCACCGGCTGACATGGATCCCCCTCCCCGCCCGGAGGCGGGGTCGCGTGGCGAACCACCATAGGTGACGCTCCGACCACGCGCCTAGAGTCGCCGGCGATGCACGAGCGCTACGATTATGTGATCGTCGGCGGGGGATCCGCGGGCTGCGCGATCGCCAATCGGCTGTCGGCTGATCCGGATTCCACGGTCCTCGTGCTGGAGGCCGGGCGCCGCGACTGGAAGTTTGACGTCTACATCCACATGCCGGCGGCGCTGTCGTTCGGCATCGGCAATCGCTTCTACGACTGGATGTACGAGTCCGAACCCGAGCCGGGGATGGGCGGCCGGACCGTGTACCACGCCCGCGGCAAGGTGCTCGGTGGGTCGTCGTCCATCAACGGGATGATCTTCCAGCGGGGCAATCCGCTGGACTACGAGCGCTGGGGCGCCGACCCCGGCATGGCGCACTGGGATTACGCCCACTGTCTGCCCTATTTCAAGCGCATGGAGCACTGTCTGCATCCCGACGACGGGGCGGACTTCCGGGGCGACGACGGGCCGCTGACCCTCGAGCGGGGGCCGGCGACGAATCCGCTCTTCCAGGCGTTCCTCGACGCGACGGTCGAGGCGGGGCACCCCCGCACGACGGACGTCAACGGCTATCGCCAGGAGGGATTCAACGCGTTCGATCGCAACGTCCACCGCGGTCGCCGGCTCAGTGCCGCCCGGGCCTACCTCCATCCCGTCCTCGGGCGGAAGAACCTCGACCTCCGGACGAAGGCGCACGCCACACGGGTGCGCTTCGACGGCAACCGGGCGACGGGCGTCGACTATGTCCATCGTGGCAGGCCGCGCTCGGTCGACGCCGGCGAGGTCATCCTCTGCGGTGGCGCGATCAACACCCCCCAACTCCTCCAACTCTCCGGTGTCGGCCCGGCTGGGCTCCTCGAAGGGCTCGACATCCCGGTCGTCGCCGACGTCGCGGGGATCGGACAGAACCTCCAGGACCATCTCGAGGTCTACGTGCAGTACGCCTGCAAGGAGCCGGTGTCGCTCCAGCCGAACCTGGCGTTCTGGAAACGGCCCTGGATCGGCCTCCAGTGGCTGTTCCGTCGGGGCCCCGGGTCGTCGAACCACTTCGAGGCGGGAGGATTCATCCGCAGCAACGACGAGGTCGCCTACCCGAACCTGATGTTCCACTTCCTGCCGATCGCGATCCGCTACGACGGCTCCACACCGGAGGGCGGGCATGGGTATCAGGTGCACGTCGGGCCCATGTACGCCGACACGCGTGGTTCCGTGGAGATCACCAGCACCGACCCGATGGTGAAGCCGGCGCTGCGGTTCAACTATCTGACGACGCCGAACGACAAGCGCGAGTGGGTCGAGGCGGTCCAGCACGCTCGGCGGATCCTGAACCAGCCGGCCATGGACCGCTTCAACGGCGGTGAGGTCTCACCGGG
This sequence comes from Acidimicrobiales bacterium, assembly GCA_021604885.1. GTDB lineage: Bacteria > Actinomycetota > Acidimicrobiia > Acidimicrobiales > Aldehydirespiratoraceae > JAJRXC01. Next base: position 235 of record BQJV01000195.1, on the reverse strand, counting down.
GCCGAGTGTGGAGACCGACGACGAGATCCTCGAATGGGTGCGCAAGGACGCGGAGACGGCGCTGCACCCGTCGTGCACGGCGAAGATGGGCGTCGGCGACGACGCCGTCCTGGACCCGACGTCCATGCAGGTCTACGGCACCGAAGGGCTCCGCGTCGTCGACGCGTCAGCAATGCCCTACGTCACGAACGGCAACATCTACGCGCCCGTGATGATGCTCGCCGAGAAGGCCGCC
>BQJV01000194.1 GCA_021604885.1 Acidimicrobiales bacterium | reverse complement strand
CCGGCGGGTGCGGTCCAGAGCTCCGTCCTTCCCTCTGGCCGTGTGTCGCGGGTGCGACAGCGGACTGACTACGGCGCGCGACGGTAGGAGTGTCGTAACACAATTGCAACCTTTGGCCGCTGGCGCGTCGCCGCGTCAGGCGTCGTCGAGTGCGTAGAACGCCGCCGCCGTCGACCATGTAGCCGCCTCGACATCGTCGGTCGGAACGTCCTTCGCGGCCGCAACGGCCGCGCCGACGAGTGGCACGAGCGCCGGCCGATTCTGCTTGCCCCGGTGCGGCACCGGCGCCAGATAGGGGCTGTCCGTCTCCACGAGCAGGCGATCGAGCGGGCAGATCGCCGCCGCGTCGCGGAGGTCCTGGCCACTGGGGAAGGTGATGATCCCCGAGAACGACAGGAGCGCTCCCCGTTCGAGGCATTCCCGGGCTTCCGGCGCGCCCCCGGTGAAACAGTGGAAAACCGTGCGACGCGGGGTGCCTTCGTCATCGAGGATCGCAAACGTGTCGTCCCAGGCCGTGCGGGTGTGGATCACCAGCGGAATGTCCCGCTCGTTGGCGATCGCGATCTGGCGACGGAAGACCTCCGCCTGCACATCACGCGGCGAGTGGTCGTAGTGGTAGTCGAGACCCGCCTCGCCCACGGCGACGACGACCGGGTCGTCGAGCAGTTCCTCGATGCCGTCCAGCCCGTCCTTCGCATCGTGCGGGTGGATCCCCGCGGTGGCGAAGACCCCCTCGTGCTCGCGGGCGATCGCGACCATCTGGCGGCTCTGCTCGAGCGTGCAGCCGACGGTCACCATGCGGGTGACACCGGCGGCACGGGCATCGGCGACCTGCGCCGCCCCGACCTCGCCCGGCGGGATGTGACAGTGCTGGTCGATCCAGGGCATCGCTCAGCCGTCGGCGGGATCCGCGTCGGCGAGCAACTCGTCGACGTCGACCTTGGTGAACAGCGGCACCGGCTTCGCGATCGGAGTGCCGGGCGCCACCGGTACCCGCTGCCAGCCGTCGACCGCGCCCAGCGCGTCGTCGAGGATCGCGCTGCTGAACGGCAGGAACGGGCTGAGCGCGACGCGTACGCCGTTGATGCCGTCGAGCGCGGTGGCGAGCACGACGGCGCTGCGCTCGGGATCGGACTTCGCGAGCTTCCACGGCTCGGTCGCATTGAGATAGGCGTTGATCGCCTGGGCGCCGTCCATCGCGGTGCGTAACGCGTTGCGGAGCTCGACCCGCTCGATCTGCTCCCCCGCCGTGGCGAGGCTGGCATCGACCGCTGCAAGCACCGCCTCGTCCTGCGCGGTGCGGCCATCGCTCGCCGGCTGGGCGCCATGGTTCTTGTGCACCATCGAGAGGACGCGGTTCACCAGGTTTCCCCAGGTGGCGACGAGCTCCTCGTTGATCCGACGGGCGATCTCCGCGACGGAGATGTCGGTGTCGGCCTGCTCCGGGAAGTTCGCGGCGAGAGCGTAGCGCAGTCCGTCCGGCTGGAAGAGCTCGAGGCCCTCCGCGATCGTCAGGCCGACACCACGACTGGAGGACGCCTTACCGCCCTTGAAGGTGACGTACTGGTTCGCGGGGACATCGTCGGGCAGGTGCAGATCACCGGCGCCCATCAGCTGAGCAGGCCAGAAGAGACAGTGGAAGGGGACGTTGTCCTTCCCGATGAAGTACACGTGGCGGGCGTCGTCGTTCTCCCACCAGAGTCGCCAGCGGTCGTCGTCGCCCCGCTGCGCCGCCCACTCCTGCGACGCCGAGAGATAGCCGATCACGGCGTCGTACCAGACGTAGATCCGCTTGCCCGGTCCGAGATCGTCCACCGGCAGCTCCACGCCCCACTCGATGTCGCGCGTGATGGCGCGATCGAGCAGCCCGTCCTCCTCCGCCCAGGCGAGCACGAAGTTGTGGACGTGCGGGCGCCAGCCCTTCCTGGTGCGAAGCCACGCCGCGACGCGTTCGGTGAAGTCCGAATAGCGGAAGTAGAAGTGCTCCGTGGCGCGCAGCACCGGGGTCGCGCCGCTGATGGTGGACCGGGGTGACACCAGATCGGTGGCGTCGAGCGTGCGTCCGCAGTTGTCGCACTGATCGCCGCGGGCCTCCGCGTAGTCACAGTGCGGACAGGTGCCCTCGATGTAGCGGTCGGGCAGGAAGCGGTCGGCCTCGGGGTCGTAGAACTGGTCCGACGTCCGCTTGTCGATGTGCCCGTTCTCGAGCTGCTGGAGGAACATCTCCTGGGTGACCCGGGCGTGGTGCGGCGTGCCCGTGGTCGTGTAGTTGTCCCACGCGATGCCGATCTCGGCCCATTGGGCGACGAACTCGTTGTGGTAGCGATCGACGATGTCCTGGGGCGTTACACCTTCGGCATCGGCGCGCACCGTGATCGGCGTGCCGTGCACGTCGCTGCCCGACACCATCAGCACCTCGTTGCCGACACGACGCTGATGGCGGGCGAACACGTCGGCCGGGAGGTACGCACCGGCGAGGTGGCCGACATGGCGCGAACCGGATGCGTAGGGCCAGCCGACCGCGACGAGGACAGGGGTGGACATGACCTCCGAGGCTACCGGCGCGTTCCGGGCTCCCCCGGGCTATTCGACGGCAGAAGGGTCAGCTGGCGGTGACGTCGCGCAGCATCGGCGCCGAGGTCGGGCCGAGCACCGGCCCGTCGTCGGCGACGCCGGCACGCGACCGGACGTCCTCGATGCGGTCCAGCTGTCGCTCGAGGGCGCGCCGCCGGGTGGTGGACAACTCGCCGAAGCTGCGGGTGAGGGTCTCCATGTGGCGATCGACCTTGTCGATGTGACCGGAGAACTTCTCCCACTGCTGACCGAAGCCGGCGAGGCACTCGAGGATCTCCTCGGTGGCACGCTCGACGGCGAACGTGTCCATCGCCTGACGGATCACGCCGAGCACGGCGAACAGGGTGGTGGGCGAGCACAGGACGACCTTCTGGGCCAGGGCGTCGTCGAGCAACGTCATGTCGTTCTCGTGAATGAACCCGTAGACGCTCTCGTTGGGGATGAACAGAAGCAGGTAGCCCACCGTCGAGTCGGCCTCGGCGTAGCCCCGGCCGCCCAGCTCCTTGACCCGGTCACGCACGTCTCGCAGGAAGCGGTCCCGCAGGGCCGATGCCTCGGCGTCGCTCGGCGCTTCGAGATGGCGGAGGTAGTTCGTGACCGGGAACTTCACATCCATGTGGAGCAGACGGTCATCGGGCAACAGGAAGGTGAAGTCGGGCTTGGTGCCGCCCTCGATCATCTTCTGCTTGCGATAGTTGACGCCCTCTCGCATGCCGGCCGAACGGAGCACGTCCTCGGCCATCCGCTCGCCCCACTGACCACGGGCCTGTGGGCTCGCCAACGCCCCACGGAGATGCTGGGTGGTCTCGGCCAACACCTTCTGCTGACGGGTGGCTGCCTCCAGGCTCTCGACGAACTGGCCGTGCTGCTGGGCGCGCTCCTTCTGCAGCTGGGCGACGAGCTGGCGCACCTGGGTGAGCTCGGTGGACATCGAGGTGACCTGCTGACCCAGGTTCTTCGACATACCACCGACGCGGGCATCGACGGTGTCGGACAGGCCACCGACCTTCTCGGCCACGATCTTGTCGACCTCGTCGACCTTCGCCTGCAGCGACGCCACCACGGTGCCGAGCTGCTCGTCCAGGCGCTGCTGCGCTCCCGCCATGCGCAGGTCGATCGCCTCGCGTCGCACGTCGAGCTCGGCGGTGCCGGTCTGGAGACGACTGTCAAAGCTCTGCCCCGCGACCGCGACGACCTTCTCCACCACACCGTCGACCTGGGCGGCCTGGCGGGCCTCGAGCTCGGCGGCGAGCTGCGCGACCACCTCGTCGTGGGCGTTCTGGCGGGTGCGGACGAGCCGAAGGCCGACGGCGACGCCCAGGCCGGCGGCGATGAAGAGCGCGGCGATCAGCGAGATCACGAGCAGTGGTTCCATGAACCGAATGCTACGAAGGGGGTGTGACAGCACCGGGGATGGCCTGTCCCTGCAGGGAAAACGGGGCCGTCAGCCGCCGACCAGCACCGGCCACACGTCGAACGAACCCTCGAGTCCCTTCAGGTCCGTGCTGCGGCCCGGCCCGAACGCGACGTCGTCGCGACCCTCGAGGACGGCGCGGGTCACCGTGGACACCAACACCTCGGCGGCGGACGCCTCGTTGGCGATGCGGGCGGCGATGTTCACGTGGCGACCGAACAGATCACCGGAGTCGTCGACGATCACCTCGCCGGTGTGCATGCCCATGCGCACCCGCAACGGCTGCTCCCCGGTCGCGCGGACGCCCTGCAGGCGTTCGTTCACCTCGAACGCCGCCTGGACGGCCATCCACGCGGACGGAAAGGTCAGCATGAAGCCGTCACCCTGGTGTTTCACGACGCTCCCACGGTGCCGAGCGACGGCGCCCTCGACGATCGCGTTGTGGGCCCGCAGGTCGGCGTACCACCGCTCGTCGCCCAGCGCGGTCAGCTGGGCCGTCGAGTCCTCGATGTCGGAGAACACGATCGTGATCGTGCCCTGACGGTGCTCGCGGCGGGCCTCCATCGGGTCGGCGAGCACCGACGACGCAACCACGTCGATCGTGCTCTCGGTGCCGGGTCGCACATGGGCCACGGCCGTCTGGGTGCGTCCCCCGATGAGGGGCGGACCCGGGGCCGGCGACGGCACGGCCACGACCTCGGCCCGGCAGTCACCGAATCGCACCTCGTCACCCTTGCCGAGCACCACCGGTTCGGTGATGCGGGCGTCGCCGAGGAAGGTGCCGTTGGTCGACTCCAGATCGGTCACCCGCACGCCGCCGGGACACGCTTCGAGCAGCAGGTGGGTGCGGCTGATGCCCCGGTCGTCGAGCAGCAGGCCGTCACAGTCCCGACCGACCGAGAGCGCGTCGGTCACGACCAACCGCAGCGGCCGTCGGCCGGTCTGGGTGATCTCGACGACGGGATCCTGCATCGCTCTCACCGTACGCCACCCGCCGCCGTCACACGCCGCTCAGCTGCGGTGTCGTCGGGGGCTGAGAGCCGCACGCGCGGCGAGCAGCGCGAGAACGGTGATCGCGCCCAGTCCGGCGATCCCCTTCCAGAAGTTGGCGTCGGTGGACCGGAATCGGTCGTCCCCGTTCGAGTCGAGGTACGCGTCGACGCGCCGCGACAGGCGATCGACATCGCCGGCGAGCACGTCCTCCCCCGCCCTGCGCACCACGGGATTGTCGAAGTCACGGGCGATCTCGTTGAGGATCTGCAGCCGGTTCAGGTCGACGGTCACCGCCGCGGACTGAAACGCCCAGTTCGACGGCGCAACGACGCGAGCGTGGGACAGACCCGGCTCGTCGTTGACGTCGGGTATCGCCAGCACGAGCAGCGGCACGAGCAGGGCGGGCAACAGGAGCACCGCCTGGTCGCTCGATCGCACCAGCGCGCTGCAGAGCAGCCCCAGCGCGAGCGAGGCGATCCCGGCACCCACCGCCACCAGGATGAGTTCGACCCGTCCGTCCGCGAGCACCTGGCCGTCGGCCGGGCCGCCCTGGTCCAGGATCGCGATCGTCGCCATCGCCGCGGTCTGCGCCGCGGTGATGACCGTGAGCAGCACGACCTTGGACGCGAGGTAGGCCGTGGGCGACAGCCCGACCGCGACCTCCCGGCTGTAGACCGCCCGTTCCTTCACGATCTCGCGGATCGAGTTCGAGAGGCCGATCCAACTGGCGCCCACCACCAGCAGGAGCACGGACACCATCGCGGAGGACAATCGCACGGGCGCCGCCGCGTCGAGCTGGCCGCTCTCCAACGCCATGTAGAGCAGAAAGCCCAGCAGGGGGCCCTGGAGCACCACGAGCAGCGCCGTGCGCCAGTCGCTGAACAGGACCCGTGCGTTGCGGGCCGTCAGGACGGCCATCTGTCTGAGCCGACCCCGCGGCGCCCGGATCGTGCCGACGCCCGCCATCTGCTCGGCGGTCTCGACCCGATCCAGGAATCGGTGGCCGTCCGGGTGCGCGGCGTAGCGCGTCGGCCAATCCGCCTCGTCGTCACTGCTCAGGAGCTGGAACACCTCCGGCTGATCCGGCTCGCCGAAATAGGCCAGCGCGAGCTGGGGCGGACCGAAATACGCCTGACGTCCGCCCGGTGCGAGATAGAGCACCCGGTCGCACTCGGTCAACGACTCGAGATGGTGGGTCACGACCATGATCGTGTGCCCGCTGTCGGCGAGCTCGCGCAGGAGGCGCATGACCTGACGCTCGGTGCCGGGGTCGAGCCCGGAGGTCGGCTCGTCGAGAATGAGCAGCGACGGCTTGGTGAGGAGCTCGAGCGCCACACTCACCCGCTTGCGCTGGCCACCGGAGAGCTGGGACACCCGCAGGTTGCGGCGACGGGCGAGGTCGAGCTCCTCCATGACTTCCTCGACGCGTTGCTTTCGCTCCTGCCGGCGCACATCGGGGGGAAAGCGCAATCGGGCCGCGTAGGACAGCGCCCGCTCCACGGTGAGCTCGGGATGGAGGATGTC
>BQJV01000193.1 GCA_021604885.1 Acidimicrobiales bacterium | reverse complement strand
TGGCCGGCAAGTGGCACGTCACGCCGCTCTACGAGACCGGTCCGACGGGGCCGACCGACGGGTGGCCGCTCGCCCGCGGCTTCGATCGCTACTACGGGTTCCTCGACGCGGAGACCGATCAGTACGCGCCGGAGCTCGTGCGGGACAACACCCACGTCGCCCCACCCGGCACGTTCGCCGACGGCTACCACCTGACCGAGGACCTGGCCGACGAGTCGATCCGGATGCTCGCAGAGCACCGAGCCGGCGTGCCGGACGCGCCCTGGTTCCTCTACTTCGCGCCGGGTGCCTGTCACGCGCCGCATCAGGTGGCGAAGGAGATCATCGACGAGTACGACCCGCTGTTCGCCGACGGATGGGACGCCGCCCGAGATCGTCGGCTCGCCCGCCAGCTCGAGGGCGGCATCGTGCCGCCGGGCACGGAGTTACCCGAGCGCAATCCGTGGGTGAAGGCGTGGGCGGACCTCACGCCGGAGGAGCAGCGGGTGGGGCAGCGTCTCCAGGCGGCCTACGCGGCGATGCTGGATCACACGGATCGCCAGATCGCCCGGATCGTGCAGTTCCTCGAGGACACCGACCAGCTGGACGACACGCTGATCATGGTGCTGAGCGACAACGGAGCGTCGCAGGAGGGCGGACCGAAGGGGTTCGTGAACGCGATGGGGCCGTACAACGGCATCAACGAGTCGACCGAGGATCGCGTCGCCCGGCTCGACGACATCGGCGGACCCGACACGCACTCGAACTTCCCGCTCGGCTGGGCGATGGTCGCGAACACCCCGCTCAAGCGGTACAAGCAGAACACGCACGGCGGCGGGGTGCGGGATCCGCTGGTCGTGTCGTGGCCCAACGGGATCCGCGATCACGGTGGTCTGCGTCACCAGTTCGCCCATGTGAGCGACGTCGTGCCGACGCTGCTGGACCTGTTGGACGTGGACGCGCCCGCGTCGGTCAACGGTGTCGCCCAGCAGCCGCTGGAGGGAACGTCGTTCCTGTCGAGCTTCGGGGATCCGGGCGCGGACACCGGCAAACGGGCGCAGTACTTCGAGATGTTCAGCCATCGCGGCATCTACCTCGATGGGTGGAAGGCGGTCGCGTTCCACGCGCCCGGTACCGCGATCGACGACGACCGGTGGGAACTCTACGACCTCACCACGGACTTCAACGAGAACCATGACCTCGCCGAGCAGGAGCCCGAACGGCTCCGGGCGATGATCGACGAATGGTGGCGGGAGGCCGAAGCGCATCAGGTCCTGCCGCTCGACGACCGGTTCGGTGAGCGGTTCGCCGAGAACGCGGCGCGAGTCCACGGTGATCGCACGCACTACGAGTTCTGGGCGGGGATGGGGCACCTGCCGACGGATGTTGCGCCGGACGTGCGGTCGCGCAGCTATCGGATCGTGGCCGAGGTCGAGATCCCGGACGGTGGGGCTGCGGGTGTGCTGGTCGCCCACGGCGACGCGACGAGCGGCTATTCGCTGTATATCGACGGTGACGGCCATCTCGTCCATGACCTCAACATCGGCGGGTCACATCAGCTGGTGCGGTCCGACGGGCCGGTGCCGACCGGGCGATGTGATCTCGGGTTCCGCATGGATCGGGACGGGACGTCCGGCACGGGCACGTTGACGATCGACGGGGCCGACGTCGGGGCGATGACGACCGGCGACATCTTCGTGACGATGGTGTCGTTCTCCGGGCTCGACATCGGGCTCGACCGATCCAGCCCGGTCAGCCACTACGCGGCGCCGAACGCCTTCACCGGCCGTCTGATCCGTGTCGTGGTCGACATGGACCACGACCAGGACGTCGACCACGACGCCGCCGGCCACACACAACTCGCCCGCGAGTAGGTGAAGCGGGGGTCAGACCCCAGTTGAAGCGCGGGGGTCAGACGCCGTCGGCGACGCCGAGGAGGCGTTGGCGCTTGATGGCGCTCATGCCCTTGACGGTGGAGGCGATGCCGATCGTCCAGGCGATGGCGCCGATGGCGATGGTGGTGCCGGCGGTGCCGTAGATGGCGCCGGACGCCTGGGCGTACGAGACCGCGATCAGCGGCAGCGTGATCAGGCCGGAGGCCTGCTGGGCCGCCGCTGTCGACTTCACCCGGCCGGACAGCCGCAGCACGAGCGACAGGCCGATCAGCAGGAAGCCCGGGAGCACCCACAGCATCAGTAGCCACCACTGCGTCGTCGGGAAGAACCAGCCGCCGACCTCGGGGCCGACGATCAGGTTCACGATCAGCGAGTAGGCGGTGAAGCCGACCATCGTCGTGAAGTAGCCGGGCAGCAGCGAGGCGAGCAGCTTGCCGAGATAGATCTCCTTGGTGCCGGCGGGGGAGTGGGCGAGGAACTCGCCGGTGCCGCGCTCACGCTCGCCGACGAGCGTCGCCGCGCCGACCGCCGTCGAGATCGTCAGTGGCACGACGACCGCCATCGGGGCGAACAGGAAGACGGCAAGGGCGTAGCTCGTTCGGCCCTGCGGCGTGTCGCCCTTGATCTGTGCCTGGGCCCGTTCCGGGAGAACCTCGAGTGTGTCGGCGATGCTGCGGACCGCGTCGACGTCGCCGAGCGACGTGATGCTGAAGAGCAGCACGAGAGGAACGATCACGAAGAAGATCGAGCCGAGGATGCCCATCGGCATCCAGAAGTCCTTCGCGAGCACGAGCTGCTTCACGTCGGTGCGGGCGACCGTCAGGGTGCGGGACCAGTTCATCGGGCGACCTCCCGGTCGGCGTTCGGCGCGGGCGGGTTGGTGGACTCGGCGAGTTCACGAGCCGATCGTCGGACCGCGAAGTACAGCTCCTCGAGCGTCGGATCGTGCGGGTTGACCATGCGGATCCGGTGGCCGGCACCGACGAGTGCCGCGACGACGTCCGGTGTCAGCGACGGATCGTCCAGCACCACCCGGGTGCCGAACCTGCTCGGCTCGGTGCGGCGCACGCCGTCGAGCACGGTGATGTCGTCGATCGGGGCGTCGCCCTCGACCGCGATCTCGACGGAGTCTTCGGGCCAGAAGCGGCGGGTCAGCTCGGCGGGGGGCCCGGCGATCAGATCCGTGCCCTCGTCGAGCACGACGACATGGTCGGCGAGGCCCTCGGCCTCGACGAGATGATGGGTGCACATCACGACGGTGTGGCCGTCGGTGGTCATGTCCCGGATGAGCTGGAGCACAGCCTGCGCGGACTCCGGGTCGAGGCCCGACGTGGGCTCGTCGAACAGCAGCAGCGTCGGCTCGTGGAGTACCGAGCGGGCGAGGGCCAGTCGGGTCTTCATGCCCGTCGAATACCCGCCGACCTGCGACGCGAGCGCGTGCTCGATGCCGAAGCGGCCGGCCGCGCTGCGGATGCGGTCGTCGATGATCCGCTTGTCCACGCCGTGCAGTTCGGCGGCATAGCGGAGGTTGTCGGTGCCGGAGAGGCGGTCGTAGAGCGCCGGCTTGGCGGACACGACGCCGCAGGCGTGGCGGACCTCCTCACCGTCGGCGTCCGGGTCGAGCCCGAGCGTGCGGACGGTGCCGGCGTCCGTCGACATGGCGCCGGTGACGATGCGGATCGCCGTGGTCTTCCCCGCGCCGTTCGGGCCGAGCAGAACGGTGATCTGGCCGTCGGGTGCGACCACGTCGAGACCGGTGAGCGCGGGCACGTCGTTGAACGACTTGGCGACGCCCTGCAGCGAGACCGCGGGAGGAGCGGGGTTCGGAGTCATCCTCGCTCTATCGGCAGGGGCCCCGTCGCCTGTAGTGCGCTCGTGGGACTCAGCAGCTCCGTAGGAACGTGGCCTTGAGGCCGGCACCCCACTCGTAGACGGCCCGCCGCCACCAGGGGTCGTGGTGCTCGACGTCGACGATGCGGATCTCGCCGTCCCAGCAGCGCTCGATCAGACGCCGGGCGCGGGTGACCTGATCGGTCGACACGACGACGACGATGCTCTCCCAGCCGTGCTCCTCCGCGAGGTCACGCAGCAGGCGTGCTTCGCCGCGGGTGGTGCCCGGGTCCGGCTCGAAGCACTCGAACGTGGCCGTATCCGGCACGCGGGGCGTGCCGCGGGTGTTGCACGGCCTCGCCGCCCAGACCCCCTGGTCTTCGACGAACGACGACGCGAACACGACCTGCTCCGCCACGCCGTCGCGCACCAGATCCACCGCGTACTGCACCCGGTCACCTCCGCCGCCCAACACGAAGATCGCGTCGGCGGTGCCGGGCTCGTCGGTCTGAGGGTTCACGAACCAGCGATTCGTCAGGAAGCCGACGATCAGAAGCAGGGCAGCGGCTCCGATCAGGAGCCAGCGACGGCGAGACACGGCCGCAAGGGTGCCACGGACCGCCCGGCGACAGGTGGTCGGGGTGCGGCACGTTTGTTGGCTAGGGTCGTACAGGTGTTCGTGCTGGGGATCGATCCGGGTTTGTCGCGATGCGGCTACGGCTGTGTCGAACACGGCCGCAAGCCCCGCGCCGTCGCGGCCGGTGTGATCCGCACCGATCCGCAGACCGAGCGGCCGATCCGGCTCGCCGAGATGCAGCAGGAAGTGCGGGCGCTCATCCGTGAGTTCGAGCCGCAGGTGGTCGCGATCGAACGGGTGCTGTTCCAGCACAACGTGTCGACCGCGATGTCCGTCGGCATGGCGAGCGGGATCATCATGGCGGAGGCGGCGTCGGCCGGTTGCGTCGTGGTCGAGTACTCGCCGAACGAGGTGAAGGAATCGGTGGCCGGCTGGGGTGGTGCCGACAAGGACGAGGTCGGCGCAATGGTGCAGACGCTGCTCGATCTCCCCAAACGGCTGTCGCCGGCCGATGCCGCGGACGCTGTGGCGGTGGCGTTGTGCCATCTGGCGCGGGTGCCTGCGCGATCATCGCGGGCGATGGTCGGACGAAACGGAGGAACACGTTCATGATCGGATCACTGCGGGGCACGTTGCTCGACCGGGGACCCGACGGCGAGCTGCTCGTCGAGGTCGCCGGGGTCGGCTACCGGGTCGCGGTCACCCCTTCCACGTCGGTCACGATCGGCGAGATCGACGGCGACGTGTTCGTCCACACGCACCACGCCGTTCGCGAGGACAGCGAGACGCTCTACGGCTTCGCCTCGATCGACGAACGCCGGATCTTCGAGCAGTTGATCTCGGCCCACGGCGTCGGTCCGGCGCTCGGCCTGGCGATCCTGTCGGTTCACGGGCCGGACGCCCTGCGGCTCGCGGTGGCCGACGACGATGTCGCCGCGCTGTGCCTCGTGCCCGGTGTCGGCAAGAAGACGGCGGCCCGGCTGATCATGGAACTGAAGTCGAAGCTCGACGTGCCCGACGGCCCCGTGATCACGATCAGCGACGACGGTTCGTCCACCTCGTCGGCCGGCGGTGCCCGTGCGGACCTGCGCGCCGCGTTGGAAGGGCTCGGCTACGGCGCCGACGAGATCCACGGCGTGCTGAGCGAGTTGCCGTCCGACGGCGACACGAGCGAGCTGCTCAAGGAAGCCCTGAAGCGTCTGGCTACGGGGGTCTGACGTGCGCGAGGAACTGCTCACCCCCGGCGAGACCGAGGACGACATTCTCGACGAGCACGACACGCCGGCCCTGCGGCCTCGCACGCTCGACGAGTTCGTCGGCCAAGCCGAGCTGAAGGGTCACCTCGGCGTGATGCTCGGTGCGGCGGCGAAGCGGCGCGAGGCAGTCGACCATCTCCTGTTCGCCGGGCCGCCCGGGCTGGGCAAGACCACCCTCGCCAACATCATCGCGGCGGAGATGGGCACCCACATCCAGGTCACCTCGGGTCCCGCGCTCGAACGGGCCGGCGACCTCGCGTCGATCCTCTCGAAGCTCGAGGAGGGCGACATCCTCTTCATCGACGAGATCCACCGCCTCCCGCGGCCGGTCGAAGAGGTGCTCTATCCGGCGATGGAGGACTTCCGGATCGACGTCGTGCTGGGCAAGGGCCCCGCCGCCCGGTCGATTCCCCTCGACCTGTCACGCTTCACGCTCGTGGGCGCGACGACCCGCACCGGGCTCATCACCGGCCCGCTGCGGGACCGCTTCGGGCTCGTCGCCCGGCTCGACTACTACGAGGTCGACGACCTCCAGTCGATCGTCATGCGGGCGGCCCGCATCCTCGACGTCGACATCGACTCGGAGGGTGCCTGGGAGATCGCCCGGCGTTCCCGAGGCACGCCTCGCATCGCCAACCGACTTCTGCGCCAGGTGCGCGACTACGCCGAGGTGGAGCGCGACGGTCACATCGACGCCGGTGTCGCCGCCGACGGGCTCGCGTTCTTCGGTGTCGACGTGCTCGGCCTCGACAAGGCCAGCCGTGCCGTGCTCGATTCCGTCTGCCGCCGGTTCGGCGGGGGACCGGTTGGCCTGTCCACACTCGCCATCTCCGTGAGCGAACCGACCGAGACCGTCGAGGACGTCTACGAGCCCTACCTCATCCAGCAGGGCCTCCTCATGCGCACCCCGCGCGGCCGGGTCGCCACCCCCGCCGCCTACGAGCACCTCGGCATGATCCCCCCGACGTCG
>BQJV01000192.1 GCA_021604885.1 Acidimicrobiales bacterium | reverse complement strand
CGCGATGCCGACTACTACGAGGCGCTGTTCCTCGACGATGTGGAGGACACCCTCTCCTCGATCGGCGTCGTGCTGGTGGCGGCCAGCGTCGCCACCACGGTGCTGGCCGCGGCGCTGGGCGCGTGGGCCGCGGGACGCGCGCTCTCGCCGGTCGGCCACGTCCGCCGCGCTGCGGAGTCGCTCGCCGCAGGCGAACTCGACACCCGCCTGGCGAAACCCGCGGACGCCGATCTCGCGTCCCTCGCGTCGTCGTTCAACGGCATGGCGCAGTCGCTGGAGGACCGCATCGAACGCGACGCCCGGTTCGCGAGTGAGGTGAGCCACGAGCTGCGGTCGCCGCTGATGACCCTGAGCGCCTCGGTCGAGGTGCTCAACAACAGCCGCGACTCGCTTCCCGAGCGCAGCCAGCAGGCGCTCGGCCTGCTCAACGACGACGTGCGCCGGTTCACCCAGCTCGTGGAGGACCTGCTCGAGATGAGCCGCTTCGACGTCGGCACCGCATCGTTGCAGAGGGACGCGCTGCTGGTGGTCGAGTTCGTCCGTCAGGCGGTGAGCCACTCCCCTCGCCCCGATGCACTGGTCGTCGCCACACCCGACGTCGAGGAGATGATCATCTCGGCGGACAAGCGCCGGCTCGCCCAGGTGGTGTCGAACCTGATCGAGAACGCCGACAAGTACGGCGCCGGCGGGGTCGAGATCCAGATCAGTCGCTTCGAGGACGCCCTCATCCTGGCCGTCGAGGACGAGGGCCCGGGCGTGCCCGAGGCCGAGCGAGCGGTCATCTTCGACCGGTTCAGCCGCGGCTCGGCCGGCGGTCGCCGGGGCTACGACACCGGGAGCGGACTCGGGCTCTCACTCGTCGCCGAACACGTCGGTCTCCACGGCGGCCGGGTCTGGGCCGAGGAACGTCTGGACGGACGCCCCGGTGCCCGTTTCGTCGTCGCCCTCCCGATCGAGGAGCACCCCGAGGAGGAGCACGAGTGAAACCGTTCGTTCGGCGCTTCGCGGGGCTCGCGCTCGTCAGTGCACTCGTCGCCGTCGGGTGCTCGCTCCCGACCGACGAGAGCGCCCAGGTCATCGAGCAGGACCGACTCGACGAGTCGCTGCGCCGCGTCACCACAACCACGACGACGACGCTGCCGCCCGTGCGCACCCGCGATTTCGCCTACTTCCTTCTGACGACGCTCGATGACAACGACGTCACCCGCAAGGTGCGCCAGGTGCCGGTGCCGGTCGCACTCACCACGTCGCTGTTCGACCTGATCGACCCGATGGGGGGCGAGGGTTTCGCCGCGAGCCTCAACGCGGAGGAGGGTCTGATCAACCAGGTGCGCGAGTACGACGTGATCGACATCTCGATCGACGATGGCCGCGGGGGCGATGTCGGTGTCGCCACCGTGTTCCTCGAGACGATCGGCGAGGAACCGCCCGGTGACGAAGTCCTGCGCGACGTCGCCGCGCAGCTGGTGTGGACGCTGACCGGCGAACCCGACATCGGACAGGTCCTGATCAGCATCGACGGCGAACTGCAGGAGCTTCCGACCACCAACGACGACGAGAACCTCACCAGCGAGCCGGTCGACACCGACGACTACGCCGACTACAACCCGGAGCTCGTCGACGACCCACCGGACGACACGACGACCACGACGACCTCGACGACGGTCCCTCCCGACGAGTAGGCCATCCGTCGTTCAGTGGACGGACACGTCCTCAGGAGAAGAAGGTCCGCATCGCGTCGAGCAGGTCCGGGTGGGTGTACTTCAGCTCGGCGATGGACTCCGCGAGCGGCGCCCGCACGACCTCGCCGTTGCGCAGGGCCACCATCGTGCCGAAGTCGCGGTCGTGTGCAGCCTCCATCGCACTCACGCCGTACCAGGTGGAGAGCACCCGATCGAATGCCGTCGGCGTGCCGCCCCGTTGGACGTGACCGAGCACGGTGACCCGCGTCTCGAAACCGGTCCTCGCCTCGATCTCCGACGCGACGACGTTGACGATCCCGCCGAGACGCTGATGTCCGTACTCGTCGACCGTGGGCTCCGGAACGGTCATCGTCCCCTCCGCCGGAACGGCGCCCTCGGCGACGACCACGATCGACGCGAACCGCCCGCGCTCGTGGCGACGCACGAGGGAGTCGCAGACGGCCTGGATGTCGAAGGGCTCCTCGGGAACGAGGGTGACGGTCGCGCCACCGGCGATTCCTGCCCATGTGGCGATGTGGCCGACATGGCGGCCCATGACCTCGACGACCATGACGCGATTGTGGGACTCCGCCGTCGTGTGGAGCCGATCGATCGCGTCGGTGGCGATCTGCACGGCGGTGTCGAACCCGAACGTCATCTCGGTGCCACCGACGTCGTTGTCGATCGTCTTCGGGATGCCGACGATCGGGACGCCCTCCTCGTGCAGCCGGTTCGCGCACGACAGGGTGCCTTCGCCGCCGATCACGACCAGCGCCTCGATGTCGTGCCGGGCGAGCGTCTCCTTCACGATCTCGACGCCGCCCTCGACCATGTACGGCGTGTGGCGCGTGGTGCCGATGATCGTGCCTCCCCGCGGCAGGATCCCGCGACACGCCTCCACGTCGAGGGGAATCCAGCGATCTTCGAGGAGTCCGAGGTAGCCGTCGAGGAAGCCGATCACCTCGTCGCCGTAGACGCGTTCGGCTTTGCGGACGAGTCCGCGGATCACCGCGTTCAGGCCCGGACAATCGCCCCCACCGGTCAGCACTCCGACACGCATCGACTCTCCCTCGTTGCTCGCGCCGGATCGTAGCGCCGGTAAGGTCGCCGCCCATGGGAGTCGTCATCGCCATCGACGCCGGGACGACCGGCGTTCGGTCGTTCGCCATCGACGAGCGGGGCAACCCCCTCGGTTTCACCTACCGCGAGTTCGAGCAGCACTTCCCCCGACCGGGTTGGGTCGAGCACGACGCGGTCGAGATCTGGGACGCGGTCGTGGCCACGCTGGCCGAGCTCGTGGAGACGCTCGAGCAGCCGGTCGCCGCGATCGGCATCACCGATCAACGCGAGACGGTCGTGCTCTGGGACCGACGCACGGGCGTCCCGCGACACCGGGCGATCGTCTGGCAGGACCGGCGGACCGCCGCGCGTTGCGAGCAGCTGCAGGCGGACGGCGCGCTGGACCTCGTGCGATCCACGACCGGTCTCGTGCTCGATCCGTACTTCTCGGGCACGAAGGTCGAGTGGCTCCTGAACGAAGGGCGCGTCGAGGCCGACGACGATCTGCTGTTCGGCACGATCGACGCATGGCTCGTGTGGAAGCTGACCGGCGGCACCCACGTCACCGATGGGTCCAACGCCAGCCGCACCATGCTGTACGACATCCGCACCAATCAGTGGTCGCCCGAGATGTGCGATCTGCTCGGTGTTCCCATGGGGATCCTTCCCGAGGTCCGCCCGTCGTCAGGCCGCTTCGGTGTCACCACCGCGGACATCCCGACCGGCGCGGGCATCCCGATCAGCGGCATCGCCGGTGACCAGCAGGCCGCCCTCTTCGGCCAGGCGTGCTTCTCGCCGGGACAGGCCAAGAACACCTACGGCACGGGCTCGTTCGTGCTGATGAACGTGGGCACCAGCTGCCCCGAGCCGGTCGAGGGCCTGCTCACGACCGTCGCCTGGACCCTCGACGGCGCCGCCCGCCCGGAGACCACCTACGCCTACGAGGGAGCGATCTTCGCGACCGGCGCGGCGATCCAGTGGCTGCGCGACGGTCTCGGCATCATCGACGACGCCGCGGAGACCGGGCCGCTCGCAGCGTCGATCAGCGACACGGGCGGCGTGGTCTTCGTCCCCGCGCTCGCGGGGCTCGGCTCGCCCCACTGGGATCCACGGGCCCGCGGCACGATCGTGGGACTCACCCGCGGCACCGGCCGGGCGGAGATCGTGCGGGCGACGATGGAGTCGATGGCCTACCAGTCACGCGATGTCGTCGACGCCATGGGCGCGGCATCGGGCACACCGGTCACCGAACTGCGCGTCGACGGCGGGGCGTCCGTGATGGACGTGCTCCTCCAGTTCCAGGCCGACCAGCTCGGCGTGCCGGTCGTACGGGCCTCGGTGCCCGAGACGACGGCCCTCGGCGCTGCGTATCTCGCGGGAATCGCGGAGGGCGTCTGGTCCGGCACCGACGATGTCGCCGCCAACTGGGCCGCGGATCGCACCTTCACGCCGAACGAGGACCGCGACGCGGCCGACGCGGCCTACGCCCAGTGGACGCGAGCAGTGGAGCGCAGTCGGGGCTGGGACCAGGACTGACCGAGCTCGGACTGACCGAGCGTCGGGCTAGCCGAGCTTGGTGAGCGCCCGACCGAGGTTGCGAGTGGCCTGGTTGATGCGCTGCTCGTTCTCGATCAGCGCGAAGCGCACGTGACCCTCGCCGCCCGGGCCGAAACCGACGCCCGGCGACAGCGCCACGCCGGCCTCACGGACCAGCATCGAGGCGAACTCGACGCTTCCCATCTCCTCGTAGGGCTCCGGAATCTTCGCCCATGTGAACATGGTGCCGCGCGGGGCGGGAACGTCCCAACCGATCCGGGCCAGTCCGTCGATCAGGGTGTTGCGGCGACTCTCGTAGACCTCGCGGGCCTGATCCGGGTACTCCGGAGCCTCGTTCATGGTGACCGTGGCGGCGATCTGTACAGGCTGGAAGGTGCCGTAGTCGAGATAGCTCTTCAGCTTCTGCAGGGCGGCGACGATCTGCGGATTGCCGACCATGAACGCGACACGCCAACCCGCCATCGAGTAGCTCTTCGTCATCGAGTAGAGCTCGACGGCGACCTCCTTCGCCCCGTCGGCCTCCAGGATCGACGGCGGCATGTATCCGTCGTAGCCGAGGTCCGCGTAGGCGAAGTCGTGGACGAGGATGACGTCCTTCTCGCGGGCGAAGTCCACGACGCGCTGCATGAAGTCGAGATCGACGCAGGTGGTGGTGGGGTTGTGCGGAAACGAGAGCACGATCACGCGCGGTCGTGGCCACGAGTACTCGAAGCGATCCTGCAGCGTCTCCAGGAAGGTTTCCTGGTCGTTGCTGAGCGGCATCTCGCGCACGTTGGCGCCTGCGAACAGCGGGGCGAAGAGGTGGATCGGATACGACGGCGCGGGCACGAGCACCGAGTCGCCGGCTTGCAGCAGCACCCACATCAGGTGGCTGAACCCCTCCTTCGCTCCGATGGTGTTGATGACCTCGGAATCGGGGTCGAGCGTGACGCCGAAGCGGCGCTCGTAGAGCGTGGCCACCGCCTCGCGGAGCTTCGGAATGCCGCGGCTCGAGGAGTAGCGGTGGTTCCGGGAGTTCTGAGCGGCCTCGACGAGCTTCTCGACGGCGATGTCGGGCGACGGCAGGTCAGGGTTGCCGAATCCGAGGTCGATGACGTCTTCGCCTGCCCGACGTGCCTCCACCTTGAGCGAATCGATGATGGTGAAGACGTAGGGCGGCAAGCCGTTGATGCGACGGAACTCCATCGCCTCAGGTTAGCGAGCCGACCTCTGGCCTAGACGAGAGTTCCGACGTCCACCATCGACGCCACATCCGAGCCGACCCGGTCGAGCCACTCGTCGGCGCCCTTGCCGTCGCCGATCACGAGAATCTGCACGTCGTCGGGCAGCGCGGCCAGTCGATCGAGGGTGCTCGCCGGCGCATCGCCCATCACGACGACGACGGGAATCGGGCCGCCGTCGCCGCGGGGAACCCGATCGGCGAGCGCCGCGACCGCGTCGGCCGACGCGCGTCCCTGGAGCCGACGTTGCGCGAGGTCGACGAGCACCTGTGCGCTCTCGCGCTGCAGAAGCCGGTCGTCGTGTTCTTCCGCGAGATTGAGTTCGGTCGCCGCCAGCATGTGCAGCTGCAGTCGGGCCTTGACGACCTCGTCGAGCGCGGCGCGGGTCGTCGCGACGGCGTGCTCGGCTTCGCGTACGGCGGCACGCTCGCCATCGAGCCGGTCGACCCGGGTGCCGTCGCCGAGCGACTCGTGTGCGTCGAGCTCGTCGGCCGCTCGTTCCCGGTCCCGCAGGTTGCGCACGGCCAGATCGTCCGCGGCGACGAGTACACCGAGCCACGAGTCGGCCAACGCGACCACGGCCTGATCACTGGTGAGTTCCTCGTGCCCGACGACGCCGGCGTCGGCCATGGCGACACGGAGATGCCTCATCCCGGCGTCACGATCCACACCGACGGAGTCGGCGTCGACAACGAAGGCCTGCAGCGCCTCGGTCACGAGGTCGGGCGATGCGTCGGTCACGCCGGCCAGCGGGTCTTCCCCGAGGAGCGTGACCGCGTGTTCATGCGCCTTGTCGATCGCGGTCAGCACATCCTGCAGATCGGTGTCGCGTTCGAGACGGGCCATGAGCTGGGCCCATTCGAGCTCCGCGTCCTCGAGTTCCTTTTGGGCCACGTCGTACTCGACCAGCGCCTCGGTCGACACGGCCGCCATGCCGTTGCCCATGCGGAAGGCCGCCCACGTCGGATACCCGAGGGGCTCGAGCGCGTCCTGCAGCTCCTTCTCGGCGA
>BQJV01000191.1 GCA_021604885.1 Acidimicrobiales bacterium | reverse complement strand
GCCCGACGGCCCGCGCGATCAAGCGCACGCGGTCGGGCAAGACCTCCGCGGCGTACCGTCCGGCTCTCGAGATGCTCGACCGGGTCAACGAGCCACTGTCCCTGGAGGAACTGTCGCCGTACTGCGATCGCCGGACCCGTGTCCAGCACGGCGTGCTCCTCGCGATCATCGAGGAGCTGGAGGCGCGAGGCATGCGCGTGCCGGCGGTGCGGGCCGAGAGCGGATCGCTCTTCGCCGGACCGGTCGAATACATCCACCCGCGGCGACGGGGCGACACGAGTCGGCTCCACGGGATCGTGCTCGGCCATGTGCTCGTCGACGTCCCGCAGCGCCTGAAGCGAGACGATCCCGCCGAGCTGCGCCTCGATCTGCAAACCCGTGCGCATGGCCGCGAAGTCGTGCCGATCACCTCGATCGACGACATCATCCCGGCCGTCGACATCGCCGTGCGCGCCGCGCGGGGGTAATCACAGCGTCGTCCCTGGTCGGGATGGGTGTCACTCAAGTCCCCGGCGTGTAGGAAGGGGGCACGTGAAGAAGTACCTCGCCGCCGTCATCGGTGGCCACGACCTTCGACTGCTCGCGGCGTCCGTGGCGACGGGGGTCGTCGTCGCGGTCGTGGTCGCGATGTTCGAGGCGGTCACCCAACCCGTTCTCCTCGAGTGGCTGCTGGAGCAGGACCTGTGGATGTTGATGGCCGCGCCGGTGGTCGGCATCGCGGCCGCCCAGCTCATCCTCCGCTTCGTCGGCCGCGGAACCAGCGGCTCGACATCCGACGAGTACATTCGAGTGTTCCACGATCGTCACCCGCGGCTGCCGATCCTCGAGCTTCCCGGCAAGCTGCTCGCGGGCGTGTCGACCATCGGGATGGGCGGCGCCGTCGGCCTGGAGGGTCCGTCGATCTACGCCGGGTCGTCACTGGGCCTCTGGATCCACGAGAAGACGGGCGGCTTGCTGCGGCGCGACGAGGCGCGGCTGCTGCTGACCGCCGGCGCGGCGGCCGGCGTTGCGGCGGTGTTCAAGGCGCCCGCGACCGGGGTCATCTTCGCCATGGAGGCGCCGTATCGCGACGACGTCACGCCCCAGGCCCTCCTGCCGTCGCTTCTGGCGTCGGCGGCGAGCTACGCCACCTTCGTGTCGCTCGTCGGCACCGAGCCGGTCATCCCGTTCTTCGCGGAGGGGTCGGTCCTGCTCGAGGAGGAAGGCGGCGTCTCGGTCCTCGGTGTCGATCTCGTCGACCTGGCCGGCGCCCTGCTCCTCGGCATCGCGGCCGGTCTGGGTGGCCGCGGCTTCGCCTATCTGGTGCGGCTCGCGAAGTCCGGGGCCAAGACCACGCCGGTCGGGCGTCGGCTCCTGATCGGTGGTGGCGCCATCGCCGTGCTGGCGTTGATCGGCGACGCAGCCTTCGACGAGCCGCTCACCCTCGGCCCGGGGACCGAGGCGATGTCGTGGGTGGTCGGGAGCCGCGGTCTCGGCTTGATCGCGCTCCTCTTCGGGTTGCGCATCGCGGCCACCATGGCCACCGTCTACGCGGGCGGCGTCGGCGGCATGTTCATTCCTCTCGCCGTGCTCGGGGTCATTCTCGGCGAGTTCGTCGGCTCGGCGATCGGTGAGAACGACACCGCGCTCTATCCGATTCTCGGGCTCGCGGCGTTCCTCGGTGCGGGCTACCGCGCGCCGATCGCCGCGGTGATGTTCGTCGCCGAGTCGACGGGTGGAGTGGGAGCGTTCGTCGTGCCCGCGCTCGTCGCCGCGGCGGTCAGCCAGGTGGTGGCCGGCCCGTCGTCGATCGCGGACTACCAACGGGCCAAGCGTCTCGGGCATCTCGAACGGCGGTTCGAACTGCCGTTGACCTCCATCCTGTCGACCGACGTCTTCACCGTGCCGAGCGACGCATCCGTCTCGGAGTTCGTCTACGTGCACGTGCTCGGCCGTCGCGAACGCATCGTGCCGGTGGTGGACGGCGGTCAGTTCATGGGTATGGCGCGCCTGGAGGACATCTCCGAGCTCGAACGCGACGACTGGGAGACCACCACGGTCGGCGACGCCATGGCGGCTGACCTGCCGACCGCGCTGCCGTCATGGACGCTGCGCGACGCCGTGGCCGCGATGGACTCGGTCCAGATGGACGTGCTCGCCGTCACCGACGGTGATGGCAACTTCATCGGTGTGGTCACCGAGGACGAGATCCTCAAGCTCGACGAGATTCTCGACGAGACCGGCGGCTGATCAGCAGATCAGTCGGCCCTGCCGGCGTCGTCGCCTGCCGTCTCGTCGAACTCGTCGGCCCACGCGAGGTGCTCGGGCTTGAGCTCTTCGTCGTCGTCGTCCGTGAAGCTGTCCAGGAGGGCGTCGAAGTCGCCGTCGTGTGAGCGCTTCAGCTCACGGGCCTCTTCATACCGCCGGTGTCGCCCCTTTTTCACCTGATGAGCTCCCGTTCGACAACGTCAAGACCTTCGATTGTAGCCACGAACAGGCCACTCGCCACGTCAGGAGACGGGTCGTCCGGATCGTTCTTCGAGAACGACGGCTCCGTCCTCGAATGCGAGGGCCGCATCGCCCGCGACGAGCCGACGAATCGGTCCACCGGCCAAGTCGGCTCGCCAGCCCGTCGCGAGTCGCGCGTCCTCATCCCCTCTGACCAGGGCTTCGACGTCCGCACGGGTCGCGAGCAGGGTCGGATCGAGCTCGCGATCGCGGGCGAGCTGGTTGACCCAGGCGGCGACCAGGGCGACCGCAGGTCGCAGGTCTCGGGTGTCGGCAGGCCGCTTCGGCAGTCGGGGCGGGCGCCAGTCGGAGGCGAGGCCGTCGGCCACGGCTTCGAGGATCGCCGGACCCAGAACGCCCTTGGCGAGACCCTTGTCGACGCCGCGCACCTTGGCGAGTCCGTCGATGTCGCGTGGCGCGGCCTGGGCGACGCCCACGACCGCGATGTCGCTGAGGACGAATCGCACGGGTTGGTCGATTTCGGCGGCCCGCCGCTCCCGCCAGGCTGCGATGGCGCGAGCGATGGTGAGGGGCTTGCCCTTCAGGTGTCGCGCTTCCTTGATCTTCCGCCAGGCCTCGTCGGGGTCACGCGGACCGCGCCAGCGGGTCCGCATGATCTCGCACTCGTCAGCGGCCCAGCCGACCCGGCCGCGTTCCTCGAGTTGCGCCAGCAGCTGGTCGTGGATGTCGAGTAGTCGTTCGACATCCGCGGCGGCGTAGTCGAGCTGGCCCTTGCCGAGCGGTCGTTCGAGCCAATCGGTCATCCGGCTCCCCTTGGGAAGCGAGAAGCCCAGTTCGCGTTCGTGCAGCGAGGCGAGCGACGGTGTCGACATGCCGAGGAATCCGGCGGCGATCTGGGTGTCGAACAGGATGTTGGGTACGGCGCCGCACTCCAGCTCGAGGACTTCGAGATCCTGGGAGGCCGCGTGGAGCACGGCGATCGCGTCGGACTCCATCACCGGTCGCAGTGGGGCGAGATCCACCTCGAGCGGATCGACCAGGACGAGGTCGCCGGGCCACGCGATCTGCACGAGCGCGACCTTCGGGAAGTACGTGCGCTCTCGGTGGAACTCCGTGTCGAGCGCATACCGGGGTTCGGCGAGGAGGGCGTCGACGACCTCGGCCAACCCCGCGTCGGTGTCGACGATGCGATAGCCACTCACGGGCGATCAGCCGCCGGCGCCGCTGATCGCAGGCTTGCCGGAGTCCAACCAGGCCCCCATGCCGCCGGTCACGTTCACGGCATCGACGCCCTGGTCCCGGAGGAACTCCACGGCGCGTGCGCTGCGGCCGCCCTTCGCGCAGATGACGTAGACCGTGGCGTCGGTGGGGAACGCGTCGATTTCGTCCGGCACCGTGCCGAGCGGGACGAGCGTCGCACCGTCGATGTGGGCCGTGGCCCACTCATCGTCCTCGCGCACATCGAAGACCGGCGCGCCGCCGGCCAGGTGCCGCTCGAGTTCGTCCACGCCAATCTCCGGGATCTCCATCGGGCGATGGTAGCCATCTGTGCTCCGGGTGAGGCTCACCGGGAGTCGGACGGAAGATCCTCGGGTCGGTCGGCGTCGTGGAACCAGCAGGGGTCACCGTCGAGCAGTTGGGCCACGCGGAGGCGTTCAACGGCGTGGCGCGGGGCACGCACCCCCGCAGCGAACATCGACTCGAGCGTCGGCAGCACCGCGCGGCGCCAGATCGCGTGCAGCCACTCGGCCTGCCCTTCGACGACCGGAACGGCGACGTCCGCGTCGCCCAACGCGCCCATGACGGATCGAACAGCGATGCTCGAGGCGTCGGTGAGGTCGCAGGAGAGCACGGCCACGAGATCCGTGTCCATCGAGTCGAGCGCGGTGATGATCCCGCCGAGGGGGCCCTCGCCGGGCCAGCGGTCGTCGACACAGGTGAGGTCGAGTGCTTCGAGGGCGGATCGGTTGCCACCCACCACGACGACCGGTGACGCGCCGGCTGCGGCCAACGCCGCGACCGCCGTTGCCACGAGGGTACGTCCGTCGACCTCGATCAGGGCCTTGTCGGTGCCCATCCGCGACGACGTACCGCCGGCGAGGACGGCGCCGCCCAGTGACGGTCGTGTCACGCGGCGGGGGGCCAGTCCGGATCGAGCTGCTTGAGGAAGAGGGCGCATCGCTCGTCCTCGTCGGTCTCGCCGATCGCCGCCGCGGTCTGCTGGAGCCCGCTGAGAGCCCGCAGGAAGCCCCGATTCGTCTCATGGTTCCAGCGCACGAAGCCACTCCCCCGCCAGCCGCTGGCCCGCAGCCGATCGAGGCCGCGGTGATAGCCGGTGCGGTATGCGGCGTAGGCGAGGGCCGGTTCGTCCACGGCGTCGCCGAGCGACGCCCACGCGGCGAGGAAGGTCGGCCATCGGGCGCAGACGGCGCCGATCGCGGGAATCCGATCCTCCGCGACCAACGCGGCCTCGAGCGCAGCTTCCGCCTCCGCGGGTTCGGGTGACAGCACGGTGTCGGGCGGGCCGGAGCGGTAGAGGTTCACGTCGGTCATGGCGCGAGCCTACCGAGGCGTCACCGGGCGACGAGCACGGCGCTCTACGATCGCATGGTGCTTCTCGCCGCGCTCCCCGACTGGCTCGATCCGGAACTGCTCCAGTGGATCATCCTGGTGGTGATCGCCGTGTTGCTCTACCTGATGTACGTCGTCATCCGCTTCGTGCAACGGGTCGTGCTGAAGGTGTCCCTGTTCCTGCTGCTCGCCGGGATCGGCCTGTCGCTGTGGGTGCAGCGCACCGATCTCGAGGACTGCGCCCGCACCTGCGAGTGCTCGCTCTACGGACAGGACGTCGAAGTGCCCTGGGAGCAGCTCCCCGAGGATGTACGGGTGCGCCTGGGCGACGGCGACGTCGGCTGCCGCGATTCGCTCGAAGTCGAGGCGTAGCGGCGAGGCGTCGCGTCCTACGGGACGCGCTCGATGCGCAACACGTTGGTCGACCGGCTGCGGCTGTCGGAGCCGGCCAACACGGCCACGGATTCACCCGACCGGATGTGGCCCTCCGCCTTCGCGTGGCGGATGGCCTCCTTGACCATCTCCTCGTTGCTGTCGCGCTCGGCGATCAGCATCGGGGTGGTGCCCCAACTCAGCGTGAGCTGCTGCACGGTCGCCTCGTTGACCGAGAAGCCGAGGATCTGCGCTTCGGGGCGGAACCGGGCAATCGAACGGACCGTGAAACCCGAGCCGGAGATGCACAGCACGTGCTCGACGCCCAGCTCCTGTGTCGCGCGCCAGGTCGCCATGGTCATGGCGTCGGTGACGGACGCCGCACCCGCGGCCTCATCGGTCATACGCAGATCGGCGAGGTGTTGGGCCCATGCCTCGTGGTCCATCTCCTCGTCGGCTCGACGGGCGATGCGGCTCATGGTGCGCACGACGTTGACCGGGTCGGCGCCGATCGCCGTCTCGCCGGACAGCATGACCGCCGAGGAACCGTCGAACACCGCGTTGGCGACGTCGGACGCCTCGGCGCGGGTGGGCGCCGGGCTCGTGACCATCGACTCGAGCATCTGGGTGGCGGTGATCACCGGTCGACCGCCGGCGATGCAGTCGCGGATGATCTGCTTCTGCAGGTGCGGCAGATCCTCGAGGCTGCACTCGTTGCCCAGGTCCCCGCGCGCGACCATGATCGCCCCGGCGGCCTCGATGATGCCCGGCAGGTTGTCGACGGCCGCGCGGGTCTCGATCTTCGCGATCAGCAGCGGACCGCGGGGGTGTGGCTCGGTGCCGACGCGTCGGATGTCGTGCGCCGAGCGCACGAAGCTGATGGCGATCATGTCGACACCGGCGTCGACGAAGGCGTCGAGCGCGATGAAGTCGTCCGGCGTGGGCGTGGCCATCTGCAGTCGATCCGACGGCACATGGATGCCCGGACGGCCGCGGAGGCGACCGCCGAAGACGACGGTGGCGCGCAGCTTGTCGACCGACTTCTCGGCGATCTCGAGGACGGCGCCGCCGTCGCCGACCGTCAGCCGGTCGCCGATCTGCATGTCCGCATGGAGCCCGTCGTAGTCGACCTCGATGACC
>BQJV01000190.1 GCA_021604885.1 Acidimicrobiales bacterium | reverse complement strand
CCGTGTTCCCCCGGATCGCCGAGATGCGGACCGACGAGATCGACGAGGCGATTCCCGCCGACGACAGCATCGCGGCGCGAGTCGGTCGCGGGGAGCCGTCGCACGCGCCGATGGTCAACACCGACCGCTGGCGTCGCTTCGAGCAGCCGGCCAGCAGCGGGCACGGGAACGCCCGGTCGGTCGCCCGTATCGTGTCGTGCCTCGCCCGGGGCGGTGTGGTCGACGGCCATCGGCTGCTGTCGGCGGCCACGATCGAACGGTGTTTCGAGGTGCAGGCGGATGGCACCGACCTCGTGCTGGGGCTGCCCACGACGTTCGGCATCGGGTTCGGCCTGCCGTCGGAAGGCATGCCGATGGGGGTCAACGACCGCACGCTCTTCTGGGCCGGCTGGGGTGGATCGTTCGCGGTGGTCGACGTGGAGAACGCGACGACGGTCGTCTACGTGATGAACCGAATGCAGGACGGCACGGTCGGCGGGATGCGTTCCGCCCGGGTCATCTTCGCGGCCCACGCCGCAGGCAAGGCGCTGCGCGGCGAGTGACGGGTTCGCCCGGGCGGCGGGATCAGATGTTCGTGAGCGGGTGGTTGACGTCGACGAGGCCGCGCTGTGCGAGATCGAGCGTCGGCTTGGCGGGCTGGCGCCACATCGGCGGCTCGTCGTAGCCGAAGGCCGCCGCAGCCCCCTCGTTCGCGATCCGGGCCTCCTCGCGGTGCCGGAGCACGGCTGCCAGCGACACGAGGCCCATGCCGATCATCCCGGCGATCGCGGCCGGCGCGAGGAGCCTGAGCGTCATGGAGCGCACGCCGATCTCCACGGCGCTGTAGCCGGAGATGCTGCCGGCGACGTACGGGATGCCGACCGCGATCAGCGCGCCCACCAGGCCTCCGATGAGGAGCGAGCGGCCGATCCAGGCGGCGGCGCGATGGCGATGCGGGTGGAAGGCGACGCCGAGGGGCAGCAGGAGGCAGCCGAGGAGCAGGGACGACTGGACGCGGCCCGCGAGAGCGGCGATCCAACTGAAGTCCGGGAACGCCGAGGAGTCGACCATCCAGAGGGTCGCGTCGGGCGGGATGATCGACGCGAGGCGGGGCGACTCACGCTCGACGACGTCGAGGACGGCGAGCGAGATGGGCTGGAGATCGAGATCTGCGTCCGTCGACTCGACGAGCACGCGACCGTGGGCGTCCTCCACGAGCGTCAGCAACTCGGTGCGCACGGTCGGGTCGTCCAATACCGTCAGCGAGATGCGGTTCGCCTCGGCGATCACGTCGAGGCCGTAGACCGCCGCGATTGCCGTGAGATCCTGACCGACGAGTCCTTGTTCGATGCCGGCGGCGACCTCCCGTTCGAGCTCGGCGCGGGCGGCCGGGTCGTCGAGTGTGTCCTCGAACGCGGAGACCAGCGGGTCGGAGTCGAAGACGAACGACTGGAGGCCGGCGACCACGACGGCCAACCCGAGCGACACGAGTCCGACGAAGATGCACAGGCTGGCGACGAAGTCCCGGCTGAGGCGACGACGCTTCGTGGGCCGGCGATCGGGCTGACGGATCGGCCGGTCGAGGTAGACGCTGCCCGTGTTCTGCTGGTCCAGATGCTGGCGCATCGAGCTACACCTCCGATCCCTTCCCGGCCGGTCGCCCCGCGGGCGACCACTCGGCCCTCCATGTCTTCGGACCGGATCGCCCGGAGGTGTAGCGGAAGGTGGCCGCGGACAGGGGGCCGGACGGCCCATCTTCCTGCGGTGGTCTGGGCCGGATGGCCCACCTAGGGTGCGCACGACGAGATCAGCCCTCGAAAGGACCCGAAATGACCGCCGAGAATCGAGCCGTGGTGCAGTCGCTCGCCGATGCCTGGGCCGCCCAGGACATCGACGCGATCATGGGGCACTTCACGGACGACATCGTGTACCACAACATGCCGATGGAGCCGGCCGAGGGCCGTGACGCCGTGCGGGGCGTGATCGAGGGCTTCCTCGCGATGGCGGATTCGATCGTGTTCGAGACCCTCCACGAGGTGTCGGACGGCGATCTGGTCCTCAACGAACGAGTCGACACCTTCGTGATCGGCGGCAATCCCACACCGATCCAGGTGATGGGCACCTTCGAGCTGCGCGACGGCAAGATCGCCCGATGGCGCGACTACTTCGACATGAGCGGGCTGACCGGAGGCTGACATGGCTGACTCGATCGTGATGACGAAAGCGGAGCGCGAGGCGTTTCTCGCGGATCTCCACACCGGCATCGTGGCCATTCCCGAGGACGGTCGGGGGCCGCTGACGGTGCCGATCTGGTACCGGGTCGACGACAACGGGGATGTGCTGATGCTGACGCCCGCCGACTCCCGCAAGGCGCGCCTCTGTGAGGTCGGCACCCGCATCTCGCTGTGCGCGCAGGACGAGTCGATGCCGCCGAAGTACACCTCCGTGGAGGGCCCCGTCGTCGCGTTGGACGAGGGAACGGTCGCCGAGGCGACCACCATGGCGGTCCGCTATCTCGGCGATGAGATCGGCGCGGCCTACATCGAGGCGACCCGCGGCGACGGCGGCGCCCACGACGAACTCCTCATACGCATGCGCCCTGAACGCTGGTTCTCCGGCGACTTCGCCAAACGCTTCTAGCCGCTTCAACTGGGGTCTGACCCCCGCTTCAACTCAGAAGAACTGGTCGAACATGATGAGGTTGCCGTCCGGATCGCGCACGAGGATGTGGCCGGGGCCTTCGGGCGATTCGGTCCCGGCCTCCAGCGGGACGCCGGCGTCCTCGAGCCGCTGTTCGATCACGCGGACGTCGGTGTAGTCGGCGAGGGGCTCGGGGGTCGCTTCGCCACCGGAGTCGATCGACTTCTGCGCGAAGTCCTGACCGAGGCCCGGGTTGAACGTGAGGATCGTCTCCTCGATGTGGCCGGCGAAGAGGCCGAGGACCGTCGTGCCGTTGCCGAGCATCCGATAGCTGTCGTCACCGCCGAGCGCAGTGAACCCGAGTTTCTCGTAGAACGCGATGGACGCGCCGAGGTCCTGGACCTGCAGGGAGACGGAGAAGCAGCCGAGTTCGAGTGGTTCGCTCATGGGTGCGAACCTAGCGATCCAGCGGAGTTGAAGCGGGGGTCAGACCCCAGTTGAAGCGGTGACGGTTTCGGTGTCGATGCCGGAGCGGAGGACCTTGCCCGGGATCGCGCCGGTGGCCTCGCCGTCGGCGACGGCGACCACGCCGTTCACCAGCACGCGCGTGATGCCCGTGGCGGTGCTCCAGAGTCGCTTCGAGTCGCCCGGCAGATCGAAGACGAGCTCGACGTCGGTGGCGCCGATCGTCTCGGGGTCGAACACGACGATGTCGGCGTGCCAGCCCTCGGCGATGCGCCCGCGCTCGGTGAAACCGAAGAGGCGCGCGGGCACCTCGGTCATGTGGCGGACCGCATTCTCCATCGAGGTCAACTGACGGCCGTGCAGGCAGTCCTGGATCCACGCCGTGGTGTACGGCGCCCCGGCCATGCGGTCGAGATGGGCGCCGGCATCGGAGCCGCCGATCATCACCGCGTCGTGTTCCCAGGCCTGAGCCCGCAGCCGCCAGGACTCGGCGTCGTCGTCCGTGGGGAGCGGCCACCACACGGTCTTGAGGTCGTCCTCGAGGGCGATCTCCACCATGGTGTGGAAAGCGCGCTTGCCCCGCTCGCGGGCGATGTCACCCACCGTTCGTCCCTTGAGCCCCTCGTTGGCCTCGGAGAACGTGTCGCCCACCATGTAGTTGTCCCAGCCGGTCAACCGCGAGAAGACGCCCGCCTCGGGCCGGGCCGCCTGGTTCTCCAACCACGTCACGACTTCCGGATCGCGGAACTTCTCCATCCGCTCGTCGACGGGCATGTCGAAGTAGTCCATCCAGCCGGGAAGCTGGAAGAGGGCGCAGAACGTCCGCAGGCTCATGTTCATGCCGACGAGGATCGGCATCGTGAGGGCCATCACCCTGGCGCCCTCGGCGTTGGCCTTCTCGCAGGCGGCGATCTGGTTCTGGTAAGCGTCGGGCCGGGCGGAGTCGATGGTGAGGACGTTCCAGTTGATGGGCCGGTTGGCGGTCACCGACATCTTCGTCATCAGCTCGACTTCGCTGTCGTCGAAGCCGCTCAGGCAGCCGTCGGCGACCCATTCGAGCGTGGTTCCCTCGTGCTTCTCGGTCTCCTCGCAGAGCTCCAGCACCTCGTCCCATGCCGCCCAGCGGCTCGGGACCGGCTCACCGTCGGCGTCGGAGTGGGTGAACGAGCGACCCGTGGAGAAGCCGAAGCCGCCGGCCTCGATCGACTCCTTGAGGAGCTGACGCATCGCCGCGATCTGCTCGGGAGTCGCCTCGTGGCCGACCGAGTCGTCCTTCATGACCATGCGACGCAGCGCGCAGTGGCCGACCATGAACGCGACGTTGATCGCGGTGCCGGATTCGGCGACGCGGTCCAGGTACTCGCCGAAGCTGTTCCAGTTCCACGGCACCCCGATCTCGAGCGCCTCGAGCGCCATGCCCTCGACCTTGGTCATCATGTGCTTCAGGTACTCGCCGTCGCTCTCGTCGCCCAGCGGCGCGAGGGTGAAGCCACAGTTGCCCGCGACCATCGACGTGACCCCGAACAGGTTCGACGGTGTGGCGTGCGGGTCCCAGAAGAGCTGGGCGTCGTAGTGCGTGTGGGGGTCGACGAACCCGGGGCAGACGATCATGCCGGTGGCGTCGATCGTCTCCGTGGCGTCCTCGGTGACGTCGCCGATGGCGACGATGCGCCCGTCGCGCACGCCGACGTCGGCACGAACACCGGCAGCGCCGGTGCCGTCGACCACGGTGCCGCCCTTGATGATGACGTCGAGCATGTGCGCTGTCCTCCGTTGCCAGATCTCCCGCTCATCGTAAGGCCCACCGGCCGTATCTGACGAGTCGTCAGGTCCATACCTTCTGGGGTCAGACCCCCGTACCTTCTCGACGGTCGGAGAGAGATGTTGCAGGTGTCAGACACCAGATGTTGCGGGGTCGCCGGGGGCGATGGGGCGGGCTACGTTCGGGCGCCTATGAGCGAACGCATCGAAGGCCTCCTCGGCGGCATGGATCTCGACGACAAGGTCGCTGCCGTCACCGGCCACGACATGTGGCACACGCGGCCGAACGAGAAGTTGGGCATCCCGAAGATGAAGGTCACCGACGGGCCCAACGGCGCCCGCGGCGACGGCCTGCTGGGGACGGGAGCCAAGACGGCCTGCATCCCGTCCGGGGCGGCGCTCGGGTCGACCTGGGATCCGGAGCTCGTCGAGCAGCTCGGTTCGCTCCTCGGGGAGGAGGCCCGGGCGAAGAAGGCCCATGTGCTCCTCGCGCCGACGATCAATCTCCACCGGTCACCGAAGGGCGGCCGCAACTTCGAGTGCTACAGCGAGGACCCGATCCTGACCGGCCGGCTCGCCGCGGCGTTCGTCCGGGGCGTGCAGTCACACGGCGTGGCGACGACGGCGAAGCATTTCGTCGCCAACGATTCGGAGTTCGAGCGCAACTCGATCGACACGATCGTGGACGAGCGGACGCTGCGGGAGATGTACCTCGTGCCCTTCGAGCACGCCGTGAAGGACGGTGACGCGTGGGGGATCATGAGCGCGTACAACCGGCTCAACGGCACGTTCTGCAGCGAGCACGAGTGGCTGCTCACGACCGTTCTGCGGGACGAGTGGGGGTTCGACGGCTTCGTCGTGACCGACTGGTTCGCCGCCCGCTCGACCGCGGCCACGGCCAACGCCGGCCTCAGTCTCGAGATGCCCGGCGAGGGCCGGTTCTTCGGCCCGCTGCTGAAGGCCGCAGTGGAGGCGGGTGAGGTGACCGGCGAAGCGCTCGACGCCATCGTGCTCGACGTCCTGCGCGTCATGGAACGAACCGGCGCGCTCGACGGCGACGGCGACTTCACGGAGGGCACCCTCGATCGTCCGGAGGATCGAGCGCTCATCCGCGCCGCGGCCGCGGCCGGGTCCGTGCTGCTGCGCAACGACGGCATCCTTCCGCTCGACGCCTCGGCCCTCAGCAAGGTCGCCGTCATCGGCCCGAACGCGCTCAACGCCAAGGTCATGGGCGGTGGCTCGGCGAAGGTGAACGCCTACCGCGCCACGTCGCCGCTCGACGCCCTGACGGAACGGCTTCCCGACGTCCAGGTCGGCTGGGAGAAGGGCAGCGACATCGATCGCACCACGCCGCCGCTCACCCGGCCACTGCTCGCCGGCACCATCGCCATGGAGTTCTTCGACGGCCACGATCACGCCGGTGATCCCGTGGTCACGCTCGACCGGAGCTCGCTCGAGGTGACGGCGTTCGGCGCGCCGGCGCCCGGCGTGTCGCCCGAGGCGTTCTCGGTGCGGGCAACGTGCACGATTCAGCCGAGCGTGACCGGCGCCCACGAAGTGCGGCTCGTGCAGAGCGGTCGGGCCCGGGTGCTCGTCGACGGCGAGGTCGTGCTCGACGCGACGGAAGGCGAGATCGAGCGGGGCACGGCGTTCTTCGGCTTCGGCAGCGTGGAGATCGCCGGAGCAGTCGAGTTGGAGGCCG
>BQJV01000189.1 GCA_021604885.1 Acidimicrobiales bacterium | reverse complement strand
GTCCAGAGTTCGTCGCCCGGGAGCACGATCGAGCGGCTGATCTGGGGCATGCCGTCACCGTCGGGCCAGCAGGCGATGAGCGTCCCGTCGACCGGCACGCCGGCCCGCTCGGCCTCCTCGGCCATCCATGGTTCGTCGTAGCAGCTGAAGCCCTTCGCCGAGCGGGACTCGCCAGGGCCGCAGTCGAGAATCATGCCGTAACCCTCGCTCAGCATGTAGCTGAACTCGCTCTCGAACTCGAGGTCGGCGTTGCCCTGGGTGGGCAGGTCGTCCTCGGTGATCTGCGTGCACTCGGTTTCGCCGACGCCGGTCGTGGGATCATCGTGGTCGATCCTTCCGACCTCGGTGATCTCGCCGTTCTCGACCCGCAGGAGGACGATGCCGGCCCAGTTCTGGCCGTTCTCCCAGGTCTGGACGGGCACGGCCGCCAGGTTCTCGGGTGCCCACCAGAGGAAGGCGTGGGTGTCCCAGCCGACGTTGTTCCAGCTGTCCGGCGCCGCCCAGACGTCGACCTCGAGCGGGTTGTCGAGATCACTCACGTCGAAGAGGGAGACCTTCGAGCCGGTGACCCGGCCGGTCTCGTCGGCGTCGCTGCCGACGCCGAGCACGAGGCCGTTGCCGATCGGGTGGAGGTAGCTGGAGAACCCGGGGATCTTGAGTTCGCCGCGCACGACCGGGTTGGTCGGGTCGGTGAGGTCGACGGTGTAGAAGGGGTCGACCTGACGGAACGTGACCACATAGCCGACGTCGCCATGGAAGCGGACGGACTGCACGGCCTCACCGTTGCCCATGTCGCCGACCTGGCCGACCTCGACGAGCCGGTCGCCCTGCTCTTCGAGGACCCGCAGCCAGGACTCCGAGGTCTCGTCCCACTGGTTGCCCGTGGTCGTCACGACCCGCAGATGGCCGTCGTGCTCGCTGAACGAGAAGCTGTCGCGCACCAGGCCGTCGACGGAACCGCTCGCCGTGTAGGCCGCGGAACGACTGCTGGTGATGTCGAACCGGTGGATCGAGGTGGTGATGTTCTCCTGGATCTGGTCGATCGCAACGTCGAGGGCTGCCTCGTCGAACCAGGTCGTCGTCGACACGTACACCGAGTCGGTGCTGGCGTAGACGACCTCGCCGGGAGCCAGCACGGACGAGGTGTTGTCGGCCGAGAGGTCGCCGTCGACGTCGACCGTGAGCACGGAGAGGACGCCGAAGCCGGCGAACTCGGTCGGGGCGTGGACCTGGTCGCACGGGACGAGCAGACCCTCGTCGGTGGTCGTGCCGTTGGCATCGACGATGGCGTAGGCGGGGAGCCAGTCGCTCAGCTGGGTGTCGAGCAGGGCATCGCGGTTGGACGCCTCGGCCCGGTCCTCGCCGGCCTCGCCCTGCGGGTACACGAAGGGGAAGTTGTACTGGGGGTTCGAGCGGACGATGATCCGAGCAGTGCCGTCGACGGCGCGGGCCGTGACGTAGTCGCCCTCGGTGGCGAGGCGCTCGATGATGCGGGGGCTGCCACCCTCGACGGTGATGCGGGTGATGTTGGTCGTGCCGGCGTTCCAGCCGAAGCCGGGGCCCGGCTCGATGGCGATGTCGGCCTCGTCCACGGCGATGCCGATGTCCTCGGCGAGATGGAGCTCGTCCTCGTACCAGCCCTGGCTGATCAGGAGGATGTCGTCGCCGGTCACGAACATCTCGTTGCGGTCGCCCTGCGGCACGGCCACCGTGCCGGTGACGGTGCGGGTGGCGACGTCGATCACGACGAGTTCGCCGTTGGCGACGATGAACACTCGTTCCCCGTCGGTCTTCACGATGTCAGCCTCGTCGACACCGGTTTCCTGGAGGTTGGTGCCGGAGAAGTCGACGCCCTGCACGAGCTCGCCGGCCGAGTCGTCGGTTGCGCCGGAGGAGGCAGTCGGCGTGTCGAAGTCGGCGGCGCCGTCGCCACCGTCGTCGCCGCCGCTCTCTGCTGCGTCGAGCGTCATGTCGCCGTCAACGAAGAAGCGATCGCCGGGCCACCAGCCGCCGTACCAGCCGTCGTTGAACCCGTAGGGGCCGACCCGTTCGGCTCCCTCGGTGCGGAGATGGTCGAGCAGGGTGTCGCAGCTGTCGAAGCCGGAGAGGGCACTCGTGAGGAGGATGTTCTCGCCGCCGATGTCGATGACGGTCCCGTCGTTGCCGTCGGGCGGAGATGTGATCGCGTCGTCCTCGCCGCAGGCCGAGGCGATCAGACCGATGGTGGCGAGCAGGACGAAGAGCTTGCGCATGGGATTTCTCCGGGAAGCAGGGGGATTGGTGACGCTATGACGCCTCCCGCCGCCTCTCGGTTCCCACCCCCGCCCAATTTCCCGAGAATGGACATGGGGCCGGGCTAAGTGTTGGCGGGGAGCCAGGGGCGCCGCGTCGTCTC
The DNA here is from genome assembly GCA_021604885.1 of Acidimicrobiales bacterium. Lineage (GTDB taxonomy): Bacteria > Actinomycetota > Acidimicrobiia > Acidimicrobiales > Aldehydirespiratoraceae > JAJRXC01. The sequence continues at coordinate 4,163 of BQJV01000189.1, read as the reverse complement.
GTAGGAGTCGATCGCGGACTCGTGGCGCATGGTGAGGCCGATGTCGTCGAGGCCTTCGAGGAAGCGGTCCTGGGTGGAGGCATCGAGCGGGAAGGTCGACTCCATGCCGGCGGCCGGGGCCTCGACGGTGAGACGGGCGACGTCGATCGTGATCTCCAGCGTCGGGTCGGCTTGGACCGCGGCCATGAGCGCGGCGTTGAAGTCGGCGTCGACGGTGACCGGCACGAGGCCGTTCTTCGTGCAGTTGTTGCGGAAGATGTCCGCGAAGCGGGGGGAGATGACGGCGTCGAAGCCGTACTGCTGGATCGCCCAGACCGCGTGCTCGCGCGACGACCCGGTGCCGAAGTTCAGACCGCCGATCAGGATGCTGGCGCCCGCGTGCTCCTCCTTGTTGAGGACGAAGTCACGGTCGTCGCGCCACTCCGAGAAGAGCCCTTTCTCGAAGCCCGTACGTTCGACCCGCTTGAGCCAGTCGGACGGGATGATCTGGTCGGTGTCGACGTCGGTGCGGTCGAGTGGCACGGCCGTGCCGGTGACGATGCGTACTGCTTTCATGATGCTGCAGTCCTTTCGGGAGGAGGGGTCAGTCCAGGTCGGCCGGAGCGGCGAACGTTCCGGCGATGGCGGTGGCGGCGGCAACGGCGGGGGACACGAGGTGGGTGCGTCCACCGCGGCCCTGGCGGCCTTCGAAGTTGCGGTTCGACGTGCTGGCGGAGCGCTCGCCCGGCTGGAGCTTGTCGGGGTTCATGGCGAGACACATCGAGCAGCCCGGTTGACGCCAGTCGAACCCGGCCGCCCGGAAGATCTCGGGGAGTCCCTCGGCGATGGCCTGGGCCTCGACCTGCCCGGAGCCCGGCACGACGAGCGTGCGGATGCCCTCGGCGACCGTGCGACCCTTGGCGACCTCGGCCGCGGCGCGCAGGTCCTCGATCCGGCTGTTGGTGCACGAGCCGATGAACACCGTGTCGACCTTGACGTCGCGCATCGGCGTGCCCGCGGTGAGATCCATGTACTCGAGCGCCCGTGTTGCGGTGTCGCGCAGGGCCGGATCCTCGAACGAGTCGGGAGCCGGGATGTCGCCGTGGAGCGGCATCACCTGGGCCGGGTTCGTTCCCCAGCTCACGAACGGCGTGATCGTCGCCGCGTCGAGGACGACCTCCTCATCGAACGTCGCGTCGTCGTCGGTGACCAGTGTCTTCCAGTCCTCGACCGCCGCGTCCCAGTCGGCGCCGGTCGGGGAGTGCTCGCGGCCCTTCAGGTACTCGAACGTCACCTCGTCGGGAGCGATCAGGCCGGCCTTGGCGCCGCCCTCGATCGACATGTTGCAGACGGTCATCCGTCCTTCCATCGAGAGGTTCCGGATTGCCTCGCCGCGGTACTCGATGATCTTGCCGATGCCGCCGCCCGTGCCGATGCGCCCGATGATCGCCAGGATGATGTCCTTGGCGGTCGAGCCTGCAGGCAACTCGCCGTCGACCGTGATCGACATGGTGCCCGGCCGGGTCTGCGGCAGCGTCTGCGTGGCGAGCACGTGCTCGACCTCGCTGGTTCCGATGCCGAACGCGATCGAACCGAAGGCGCCGTGGGTCGCCGTGTGGGAGTCGCCGCAGACGATGGTCATGCCCGGCTGGGTGAGACCCTGTTCCGGCCCGATGACGTGCACGATGCCCTGCTTTGGATGGCCCATCGGGTAGTTCGTGACGCCGAACTCCTCGGTGTTCCTGCGCAGCGTGTCGACCTGTTTCGCGCTGATCTCGTCCTCGATCGGCTTGTCCTGGTCGACGGTCGGCACGTTGTGATCCTCGGTCGCGACCGTGAGGTCGGGGCGGCGGACCTGACGGCCCGACATGCGCAGCCCGTCGAAGGCCTGTGGCGAGGTGACCTCGTGGATGAGGTGCAGGTCGATGTAGAGCAGGTCCGGCGCCCCGTTGTCGCCGGCGGCGACGAGGTGGCGGTCCCAGATCTTCTCGCTGAGGGTCTTGCCCATCGGATGACGTCCTGTGTGGGTTGGCGATCGGGTGCCGGTCTTGACTATCTCATATAGTGAGACGTATGTTCTGAACCGTGGAACACACGATAAGCGGTGTCGGCGTGATCGACAAGGCCCTTGCCGTCCTCGGTGCCGTCGAGCGCGAGCCACGGGGCCTCGGTGCCCTGGTGAGCGAGACCGGGCTCAGCCGCGCCACTGCGCACCGTCTCGCCTCCGCGCTCGAGGTCCATGGACTGCTCCGTCGTGACAGCGACGGGCGATTCGCCCTCGGCGCCCGCCTGATCGCGATGGGCGAGGGGGCGAGTCGGGGCTGGCCCGTCGCCGAAGCGGCCGGCCCGGCGCTCACCGCGCTGCGCGACACCACCGGCGAATCCGCCCAGCTCTATGTGCGAGACGGCGACAGCCGGATCTGTGTAGCGTCGCTGGAGTCGCCCCACGGCCTGCGCACGATCGTGGCGACAGGGGCGGCGCTCCCGCTCGACCAGGGTTCCGGCGGCCGCGTCCTGGCCGGTGAGGTCGGCGACGGCGGGTACGTCGTGTCGATCGGCGAACGCGAGGCAGGAGTCGCCTCCGTGAGTGCGCCGGTCACCAGCTCCGGCGCTGTGGTGGCGGCGGTCAGCGTCAGCGGCCCGATCGAGCGGCTGTCCCGCGATCCGGGTCCGACCTTCGGTCCTCCGGTGGTCGTGGCTGCGGCGGCCATCGCCCGTGCGGCAGGATTGTCGGTATGAGCACTCCGTCGGAGCCCGAACCCGGTCCGTTTTCGATCGGCCTGCTGCGCGCCGCGGCCGTCGCCGTCGTCGTGATCGTCCTCTTCTTCCTGGTGGACGCGATCATCGGATGACCTCCGACGACCTCCGACTACGCGATGCGAATGCCGCCGACGCCGCGGTCTGCGCGGCGATCTACGCACCGATCGTGCGCGACACCCCCATCAGTTTCGAGTTCAGCGAACCGGATGCCGAGGAGTTCGCGGCGCGCATCGCCCGCGTGCAGCAGACCGATCCGTGGCTCGTGGCGACACTCGACGATGTGGTCGTCGGCTACGCCTACGCCGCGGACTTCCGTGCCCGCGCCGCCTACGCCGGCTCGCGGGAGACGACGGTCTACGTCCACGAGGACCACCACGGTCGTGGCGTCGGCTCGGCACTGATGCGCCGACTGATCGCCGATCTTCGCGAGCGGGGCGCCCATGTCGCCGTCGCGTGCATCGCCCTGCCCAACGACGGCAGCGTCGCCCTCCACGAGCGGCTCGGCTTCACCAAGGTGGGCGTGTTCCGCGAGTCCGGGCGGAAGTTCGACACCTGGCACGACGTCGGGTTCTGGGAGCTGCTGCTCTGAGACCGGGGGTGTCCTGTCGTCCTATCCGACTGCGACCGACCCGGTCATGGACGGATGAATGGCGCAGAAGAATGCGTAGTCGCCCGGCTCGTCGAAGCTGATCTGGAAGCTCCCGCCGGCCCCGAACGTGTCGGAGTCGAACAGACCCTCCGTCGACGTGATCGTGTGGGGCGCCGCGTCACTGTTCGTGAACACCACCGGTTGCCCGACCTCGGCCTGTAGGTCGCCGAGCGCGAAGTCGTTGATCGACCAGGTGACCGCGCCCTCGACAGCCGGTTGCGTGCGGTCGAACTCGACGTCGGCCGGATCGATCACCGGACTGACCGTCGGATTCCACATGCTGAACACGCCGGACTGGTTGTCGTAGTCGGGCACCGCGTAGGCGTGGATCATCCACTGGGGGTCGACGTTGAAGAACGTGCCACCGTCCGCCTCGCACTGCTCGCGGCTCACGGGCGTGGTGCCCGAGATCTCCGATCCGCCGCAGCTGTTGAAGTGCATGTGCCAGTTGTCGATCGGGCCGGTGAATCCGGTCGGGTGATCGGCGCTGAGCGGCAGATAGAACGCCGAACCGACGATGTCGTATCCGCTCGAGTCGGCTGTCCAGCGGCCGTCCTCGCAGTCGCCGAGCTCGGCCAGCGGTGTGCTCTCGCCACCGTCGCGGGCGAACATCACGACGTCCGGCCGCGACGGGTCGAGTACCCGGTCGGCGGCGTGCTCAGCGTTGCGGAGGTGGATTCCCATGTTCGGCCACTGGGTGGTATAAGGCTCGTAGCCGGCGGCGCAGGCGGCGTCGATCGAGTCGAGAGCGGTGAGCGTCGCGCTCAGCTCGTCC
>BQJV01000188.1 GCA_021604885.1 Acidimicrobiales bacterium | reverse complement strand
CTCGTCACCCCCGAAGCCCTCGCCCCGTGGGCCCGCGCCGGCGTCTCGGCACACCTCGAAGTCATCACCGACACCACCGCCCAGCCCGTCCTCGCGATCCCCACCGCCGCCGTCCAGCGAGACGGACTCGTCTCCGTCTTCTTCCGCCGCGACCCCGAAGACCCCAACAAAGCCATCCGCGTCGAAGCCGACCTCGGGCTCGACGACGGCCGCTGGACCGCCGTCCACAGCGGGCTCCGCCTGGGCGACGAGGTCGTCCTCGACGGCGCCTTCCAACTCATGCTCGCCACCGCCAGCTCGGGCCCCGCCAAGGGCGGGCACTTCCACGCCGACGGCACCTTCCACGAAGGCGAGGACTGATCGCCATGCTCAAGCAGCTCATCCGCTTCTCGCTCAACTACTCCTCGTTTGTCCTCATGGCCGCGCTGCTCGTCGTGGTCTACGCCGCCTACCGCGTGCCGCGCATGAGCGTGGACGTCTTCCCCGAGCTCAACGCCCCCACCGTCGTCATCATGGCCGAAGCCGGCGGCCTCGCCGCCGACGAGGTCGAGCAGCACGTCACCTTCCCCATCGAGTCCGCCGTCAACGGCATGAACGGCGTCCGGCGCGTCCGCAGCTCCAGCGCCATCGGCCTCTCCATCGTCTGGGTCGACCTCGACTGGGGCGCGGACCTCTACCGTGCCCGCCAGCTCGTCGCCGAACGCCTCGACACCGTCCGCGAAGACATCCCCGACGGCGTCCACCTCGAGCTCACCCCCATCAGCTCCATCGTCGGCGAGATCGCCCTCATCTCCCTCTCCTCCCCCGACACCGCCGCCTCCCCGATGGAGCTGCGCGCCCACGCCGAGTTCAACCTCCGCAACAAAATCCTCGCCATCCCCGGCGTCGCCCAGGTCGTCGCCATCGGCGGCGAACTCCCCGAGTACCAGGTCAACGTCGATCAGGAGCAACTCCGCCTCTACGACCTCACGATCTCCGACGTCGTCGAAGCCGCCCGCGGCGCGCATTCCACGGCATCCGGCGGCTACCTCACCAACGCCGACAACCTCGAGATCCCCCTCCGCCAGCAGTCCCGCGTCACCGACACGTCCGACATCGCCAACACCATCATCAAGCTCCACGACGGCGCCCCCGTCACCATCGGCCAGGTCGCCGACGTCCGCCTCGGCCCCGCCCTCAAACGCGGCACCGGCTCCGAAGCCGCCGCCCCCGCCGTCATCCTCTCGATCAAGAAAACCCCCGGCACCAACACCCTCGCCCTCACCGACCGCCTCGACGAACTCCTCGACCAGCTCGAACCCGTCCTCCCCGAAGGCATGGTCCTCAACCGCGACGTCGTCCGCCAGAGCCACTTCATCGAACGCTCGCTCGACAACGTCCTCCACGTCCTCCGCGACGCGGTCATCATCGTCGCCATCATTCTCATGCTCTTCCTGCTCAACGTGCGCACAACGATCATCACACTCACCGCGCTGCCCATCTCCATCGCCGTCGGCCTGCTCATGATGGACTGGCTCAACCTCGGGCTCAACGTCATGACCCTCGGCGGCCTCGCCGTCGCGATCGGCGTCCTCGTCGACGACGCCATCATCGACGTCGAGAACGTCTTCCGCCGCCTCAAGCAGAACCGCGCCCTGCCCGAGCCCGACCGCCGCGCGCCCACCGAAGTCATCTTCGACGCCAGCAACGAGATCCGGCCCGCGATGGTCTTCGCGACCATCATCATCGTGATGGTCTTCGTCCCCCTCCTCTTCCTGCAGGGGCTCGAGGGGCGCTTCTTCCGACCCCTCGCGCTGACCTACATGGTCTCGATCCTCGCCTCGCTCGTCGTCGCGCTCACCGTCACCCCCGCGATGTGCCGCCACCTGCTCAAGGGCAGGCTCGGCGGCGAGCACGCCGACCGCGACGGCTTCCTCGTCCGCTGGCTCAAGCGCTGGTACGAACCCTCCCTCCGCGCCGCCATCAGACTCCGCCTCTGGGTGCTCGGCGGCGCCGCCCTCGCCACCGTCGCCTCCCTCTGGCTCGCCACCACCTTCGGCACCTCCTTCCTCCCCTCCTTCAACGAGGGCACCTTCACCGTCTTCCTCTTCGCACCCCCCGGCACCTCGCTCACCGAGTCCGACCGCCTCGCCAGCGGCGTGGACCAACGCCTCACGCAGATCGAGGGCGTCCAGACCGTCGCCCGCCGCACCGGACGCGCCGAACGCGACGAGCACGCCGAGCCCGTCAGCTCATCCGAGATCGAGGTCACCGTCGCGCCGGGCTACGACCGCGAAGACGTCCGCGCCGACATCGACGCCGTCCTCGCCGCCGTCCCCGGCATCACCACACAGGTCGGCCAGCCCATCGAGCACCGGCTCAGCCACGTCCTCTCGGGCACCCCGGCCGCCATCGCGATCTCCGTCTACGGCGACGACCTCTCCCGCCTCCGCACCCTCGCCAAGGAGATCGAGACCGAGCTCAAGCAACTCCCCGGCGCCCGCGACGTCAACGCCAACCGCGAGGTGATGATCACCTCGCTGCCCATCCGCTACCGCCACGCCGACCTCGCCAACGCCGGCCTCTCACCCGCAGACGCCGCCGAGCAGGTCCGCGAAGCCGTCTACGGCGAGGTCGTCGCGACCGTCAACCAGGGCCTCCGCCAATACAACCTCGTCGTCCGCCTCGCCCCGGACCAGCGCGAGTCCATCGACCAGGTCAAACGCCTCCTCCTCCGCGGCCGCTCCGGCGCCACCGTCCGCCTGCGCGACGTCGCCGACATCGGCCCCGAACGCTCGAGCAACCTCATCACCCGCGAGAACGCCCAGCGCAAGGCCGTCATCTCCCTCAACGTCGCCGACGGCGCCAACCTCGGCGACCTCGTCGCCCAGGTGCAAGACCGCGTCGACCCCATCGTCCAGCGCGCCGGCTACACCGTCTCCTACGGCGGGCAGTTCGAGGCCCAGCAGTCCGCCGCCCGCACCATCACCCTCGCCGGCCTCGCCGTCGCCGTCGTCATGTTCATGCTGCTGCAGATCTCCACCGGCTCCATGCGCGCCGCCGCCCTGGTCATGCTCAACATGCCCCTCGCCCTCATCGGCGGCATCGCCGCCATCTACCTCACCGAGGGCGCCGGCTTCATCCGCAACACCCTTGCCCTTGTCGGCATCGGCGCCGCCGAATCACCCGTCATCTCCATCGCCAGCATGGTCGGCTTCATTACCCTCTTCGGCATCGCCGTCCGCAACGGCATCCTCCTCATCAACCACTACAACCACCTCATCCGCACCGAAGGCGTCGACCTCCGTGAAGCCGTCGTCCGAGGCTCCATGGAACGCCTCGTCCCCATCCTCATGACCGCCGTCTCGGCCGCCCTCGGGCTCGTCCCGCTCGCCCTCGCCGCGGGCAAGCCCGGCAGCGAGCTCCTCGCACCCCTCGCCGTTGTCACCCTCGGCGGGCTTTTGACCTCGACGTTCCTGAATCTCGTCGTCGTCCCCGCCGGATATACCCTCGTCTTCGGCCTCAAAGATGAACCCATGCCGGCCCGCGCGTCCGGTGCAAAGAAGGAAGATCGATCATGAACGACCTCACCAAGCTCATCCTCGCCCCCACCGCCGCCCTCGCCTTCGCCCTCGCCGGCTGCTCCGAGCAGGGCGCCGACGACGGCCACGATCACGACCACGCCGGCCACTCCCACGCCGACGACGGCGATGACCACGACCACGCCGAGGGCGATGACCACGCGCACGACGAAGGCCATGACGACGACCACGACCACGAACGCGTCTCCCTGGGCACCGCCACCCTGGGCGACACCGAACTCGCCGCCTGGCAGTCCCACGGCCAAGCCGAAGCCGGCAAAGAACTCCACCTCATCGTCAAGCCCAACGACGCCTCCGACGGCGCCACCACCGTCCGCGCCTGGATCGGCACCGAAGACCGCCTCACCGCGATGGTCGCCCTGGGCGAGTACGACGCCGACACCGGCGAGTACAACCTCCACGCAACGTGCCCGAATCCGCTTTCCGACGACGCCCAGTGGTGGATCGAGATGCAAACCCCCAACGGCGTCCGCACCATCGTCTCCATGGACCTCCACTGACCCGACCTCCACTGACCCGACCGCCGCGGACGCGCGCCCCAACCCCGCCCTCTACAATCCCGACCCGCCGCCGATCGCACCGTTCGCGCGCCCGGCATTCGCAGCTTGAGGGAGCACCATGACCCACGACACCTCCGCGCTTGGCCCGTCCACCAGAGCCATCCACGCCGGCACCCGCATCGACCCCCAGACCGGCGCCACCGTCGAGCCCATCTACCAGTGCTCCGTCTACGCCCAGACCCGCCCCGGCGAGTTCATCAACGACTACGGCCGCTCCATGAGCGCCAACTTCAAACCCCTCGAGGTCGCCCTCGCCGCGGTCGAAGAAGCCGACCACGCCGTCGTCGTCTCGTCCGGCGTCGGCGCCATGACCTGCCTCCTCGGCCTGCTCAAGTCCGGCGACCGCCTCGTCATGCCCATCGACGTCTACGGCGGCACCTACCGCCTCTTCAAAGAGTACTTCGAGAACTTCGGCATCGAGATCGTCCAGGTCGACATGACCGACCTCGCCGCTGTCGAAGCCGCGATGACCGCCAACGCGCGCATGCTCTACATCGAAACCCCCACCAACCCCCTCCTCGTCATCTACGACCTCCGCGCCCTCGCCGACATCGCCAAGAAGCACAACGCGACCTCCGTCGTCGACAACACCTTCGCCTCCCCCTACTTCCAGAAGCCCCTCAACCACGGCATCGACGTCGTCCTCCACTCCTGCTCCAAGTACCTCGGCGGCCACTCCGACATCGTCGGCGGCTCGCTCATGACAAACGACCTCGACACCCGCACCGCGCTCGACCATGCCCGCAAGTCGTTCGGCGTCCACGCAGACCCGTTCACCATGTTCCTCCTCCGCCGCTCCATCAAGACCCTCCCGGTGCGCATGGAGCGCCACCAGTCCAACGCGATGGCCGTCGCGCAGTACCTCGAGTCGCACAAGCTCGTGACCAAGGTCATCTACCCGGGCCTGCCCAGCCACCCGCAGCACGAGTTGGCCAAGAAGCAGATGTCCGGGTTCGCCGGCATGATGAGCGTCTACTTCGACCTCCCCTTCGAGCCGACCAAAACGCTCATCAGCTCCTTCGACGTCTTCACCCTCGCCGAGTCCCTCGGCGCCGTCGAGTCGCTCGTCGAGCACCCCAGCTCGATGACCCACGCCAAAATCCCCGCCGACGTCCGCGAGAAGCACGGCCTCACCGACGGGCTCGTCCGCTTCTCCATCGGCATCGAAGACGTGGACGACATCATCGCCGACCTCGACCGCGCCCTCGCCAAGGTCGCCAAGTAACGCCCGGGCACGCCCGCACCCCACTACGCTCTGCCCGTGGCACGCACCCGACCCACACTCAACCGATGGTCCCGCAAGCTCCACCGCTGGGGCGCGATCGCGACGCTCCTCCCGCTCGGGCTCATCATCGCGACGGGCATCACGCTCCAGCTCAAGAAGCAGTCCGACTGGATCCAGCCGCCCACGCTCGAAGGCTCTGGCACCATCCCATCGGTCGGGTTCGAGCGCATCCTCGCCGCCGCCCGCTCCGTGCCCGAAACGGGCATCGAGTCGTGGGACGACATCGACCGCATCGACGTCCGCCCGGGTTCGGGCATCGCCAAGGTCCGCGCGCGCAACAGCTGGGAAGTCCAGATCGACACCGCGACCGGCGAGGTCCTCGCCGCTGCCTACCGGCGCTCCGATCTCATCGAGTCACTCCACGACGGCTCGTTCTTCGGCGACTGGGCCAAGCTGGGCATCTTCCTGCCCACCGGCGCCGTCCTGCTCGCGCTCTGGTGTACCGGCGTCTGGCTCTGGTGGATGCCGTTCAGCGCCCGCCGCCGGGCGCGCAAGATCCGTCACTCCGCCTCGGCGTGAGGATCCCCGCCCAGCTCGGGCAGCAATTCGAACTCGATCTCGCCCGAATGGTCGCCCAGCGTCACCTCGACGCGGTACACCCCGGGCGGGGCGAAGCTCGTCCCCGGGTGCAGGCGGCTCAGGCGGATGTCGCCGTCCACACGCATGTCCCACCCCACCCGCTGCAGCCCGGGCTTGCCCGAGCCCGAGAGCGACCCGATCGTGCGCCCGTGCGCGTCCTTGATCTTGATCTTGGCGCCCGAGTCGTGCTCATCGCGCACCCAGTAGTGGATCGCCGCCTCGATCGGCGGGTTGTCCGACACAAACTGCCGGTCGCTCGTCAGCTCGTACGTGCTCAGGCGCTGGCGCGGCTGCGCAGGCGCCGTCTCGAACACGTGGAACTCCGACGCGACGATCTCCGGCGTGAGCGCCGAGAGCGCCGACACGTCGTCGAGCACCCAGACCGACCGCCCGTGCGTGCCCGCGACGAGGTCCATCTCGCGCGCCTGGATCGCCAGATCATCCACCCGAACGGGGGGAAGTTCCCCCGCGTCCAACGATGCCCACCCGGCGCCGGTGTCGATGCTGACGAACAAGCCGCGCTCCGTGCCCGCGTAGAGAACTGCAGGATTGCGCGCATCCTCGCGCACCACGTCCACCACGTCGTCCTCGCCGAATCCCTCGACGATCAGCTCCCACGTGCGCCCGCGGTCGTCGGTCCGCACCAGGATCGGCCCGAACCGGTCC
>BQJV01000187.1 GCA_021604885.1 Acidimicrobiales bacterium | reverse complement strand
AACGAGAACGGCTGGGCGGGACACGTGTGGGAGCCGTGGCCGAACGCGGTGACGAGCTCACGCGCCGCGAGGTCGGTGTGGTCGCCCAGTCGGCGGCCGTTCCAGCGCTCGGGGTCGTAGCCGTCGAGTCCCGGCGCGGCGGAGGTGTTGGTCAGCGGGAGCAGCGTGGCAACGGTGGTGCCGGGGTCCAGCGAGTAGGTGATGCCGTCGACATCGAACTCGGTCGGGGTCAGCACTTCTCGCAACATGATCGAGCGTTGGGCGATCCGGGTCGATTCCAGCGCACAGCGCTCGGCCAGCGCCCGATTGCCCCCGGCAACCTCGGCGGCAATCGCCGGGCGTTGCACCAGATGCACGATGGACCAACCCACGGCAGCGAAGAGGTTCGACATCGAACCGAGGTGTACGAGCGCCACGTCGTGGGCGATGCCGCGGACCCGGTGCGGTTCGTCCCGCCAGCGTTCGACGATCGTGGCGAACATGCCGGGGTGCGGATCGTCATCGTGGGCTGCGACGACGCCCTCGTAAAGCGCCGCGATCTCGTCCAGTGCGGCGCGTTCGTCGGCGTGGTCGTTGGCCGCGATCTCCGCGGCGAGCTCGGGTGTCACGAAGGCCGCGGACGCATCGAGGCGGTCGAGCGCGACGACGAGCGCGTCGAACGTCGCCCCGTCCGATGCTCCGGGGCCGCCCCAGCTCGCGAGCCCGAATCGGTGACCGAGCCGGCGCGTGAGATCGAACACGTCGATCTCACCGGAGTCGCCGAGCATCCCGACCTCGGTGTCGAGCGCCCGGGCGACCTGGCCGAGGTACGCGTCCGCCAGATCACGGGTGAACATGTCGTGCGGGATCGTCCGGCGATCGAAGAACAGATCCGCGGGCACCTTGCGACTGAGCATGCGCATGTCGGCGATGCCCTTGCTCGCCGACGATTCCGACAGGTCGTAGAACGCCCGCACCCCGTCCGGCGAGAAGACGAACAGGTAGGTCATTCCGCCTGACTCGATTGCGAACGTGTCACCGAGATTCGCCCGGTCGTGCGCGATCGCGGCCACCGGGTCGGCGACCACGGTGTCCCATGGCAGACGCGCCCGCCCGCGCGGGGGCATCGGCCGGATCATCGAGCGACCTTCAGTAGGGACGGTCGCCAATGACGGTGACCCGCTCCATCACCCGATGGGCGGGGAAGAAGTCGGACGTCGCGGAATGCTGGACCGCCCGGTTGTCCCACATCACGAAAGTGTCCGGTCGCCAGCGCACGCGGATCTGGATCGACGGATCCATCATCGCCCGCTCGAGCCGGCGGAGGATTCGACGCGATTCGTCGGGTTCCAGGCCCTCGATGTGCGAGGTAAAGCCGATGTTCGTGTAGATCCCGCGGGCACCGGTCTCGGGGTGGGTGCGGATCACCGGATGGCGCTGCGGCGGATACTTCGCCCGCACCTCGTCGACCTCGGCCGGATCGACCCGGCTGGCGAACACGCGGGCATAGTCGTGGATCGCGAACGCGTCGTCGACGGTCTCCTTGATGTCGTCGGGCAGCCGGTCGTAGGCGGCCGTCGCGTCGGCGAAGCAGGTGTCGCCACCGACGTCCGGCACGATACGACCCCGCAGGATCGAGCCCATCGACGGCTCGGCTCGCCAGGTGACATCGGAGTGCCAACCGGCCGCGACGAAGGTCTTGCCGGACTCGCCCCCCGCTTCCAGCTTGACGATCTCGGGATACCCCTCGATGCCCTCGGTGAACGGATGCTCCTCGAGATCGCCGAACAGACGCCCGAACGCGATGTGCTCCTCGATCGAGACGTGCTGGTCCCGCAGGATCAGCACCTTGTGATCCAGCCAGGCCTTGCGCAGGTCATCGCGCGTGGCGTCGTCGACGTCGGCCATGTCGACGCCACCGACCTCGGCCCCAAAGAAGCCGTTCAGTTGGGTGATCTCGAGTGCCATGAACCTGCTCCTAGAAGGGTTTCTCGCCGACGACCGTGACCCGCTCGACGTGGCGGGTCTCCGGCCAGAAGTCGTTGGCCGCCTGGTGCTGCACCGCCCGATTGTCCCAGAAGACGAAGGTGTCGACGTCCCAGCGAACGCGCATCTGCACGCTCGGGGTCATGATGGCCCGCTCGAGGATGTCGAGCAGCTGGTCGCTGCGCTCCGCGGTGACCCCTTCGATGTGCGAGACGAACGCCCGGTTCGTATAGATCGAGCGCTCCCCGGTGTCCGGGTGGGTCCGGATGACGGGATGACGGGCCGGCGGGAACTCCTTCTGCTTCTCGGCGCGATCCTCCGGCGACAGCCGACGACCGAACGTGTTGGTGAAGTCGTGGATGGCGAACAGGTCGTCGACCTCCTCGCGGACGGCCTCGGGCAGTCGGCGGTAGGCGGCGGCTGCGTCGGCGAACGTCGTGTCGCCTCCGACGGGCGGGATCACGACGCCCCGCAGGATCGACCCCATCGACGGCTCCTGGCGCCAGGTCACGTCGGAGTGCCAGTTGGACGCCGCGTAGCGGTTCTCGGCGGTGGACTTGATCTTGACGATCTCGGGATGATCCTTGCGCCCGGTCGCGAACGGATGGACCTCGAGCTCACCGAACCGGCGCCCGAAGGCGATGTGCTCCTCGGTCGTGATGTGCTGGTCGCGCACGATGAGCACCTTGTGGTCGAGCCACGCCTTCTTCAACTCGTCGATCATCGTGTCGGTCGGGTTCGCCATGTCGACGCCGGTGACCTCCGCGCCGAGGGTGCCGGTGACCGGTTGACACTCAATTCCCACGGGACCTGTCCATTCCGCTCCCCTTTCGCGCTCCAGAGTGACACGATCGGGGGGTGAGCGCATCACCGCTGCGAACCGAACGGACGATTCTCCTCCCGCTCAGTGCGAACGACCTCGACGAGGTCGGCGCGCTCTACGGCGACGACGAGGTCATGGCCTACGTCGACGGCGGCGTGCGCACGCGCGAACAGACGAAGTCCACGCTCGCGGCGGCCGAGCGCTGCTGGAAGGCCGAGGGTTGGGGCCTGTGGGCCATCCGCGACGCCGAAACCGGCGGGCTGATCGGTGAGGCCGGTCTCCAGCATCTGTTCGACGTCGACGGCGCGCCGGTCGAGTTCGGGTTCACCCTGTCGAAGCGCCACTGGGGCAAGGGGCTCGCGACCGAGGCCGGCCACGTGATCCTCATGGATGCCTGGGAACGCTTCGACGGCGATCTGATCCATGCGATCACGGACCCGGAGAACACCGCGAGCGGGCGAGTCCTGCTGAAGCTGGGATTCCATCAGGTGGAGACGCGTCTGATCCACGGCGAATCCCAGCTGTTGTGGGAGATCCAACGGATCCGGTAAACGGCGGGTAAGAGCCGCCCTCACAGCTTCCTCACAGCTTCCTCGTCAGCTGCTCGCACGGCGCGCCCACAGTCGGGAACATGTTCCCCCGACACCTCCCCGCCATCGTCCTCGCCGCCGGCGCGGCCCTCGTGCTCACCGCCTGCGGTCCGAACGCGGACGAGACGGACACGACCCCGCCGGCGACGTCCCCGACGACCACCGTCTCGGAGACTCCCGACGCTCCCACTGACAGTGACAACTCGACGACCACGGTCCCGACGACCACGGACGCGACGGGCACGGTCCCGGCGACCAGCGCGCCGACCACCACCGTGCCGACCACCACCGTGCCGACCACCACCGCGGCACCGGCCACGACGACGCCTTCCACCAGCACGGTGCCTCCGTCCGATCCGGTCGACGACGCAGCCGTGACCGCGGCGCAGGAGGCGCTCGATGCCCTCGACGACCTGCTCGCCGGCATGGACGACGAGATCGACGGCGTCGGATCCGACCTCGCCGCCGATGCCGACGCCCAGGCGTCCGGCTGAGCCGTCCCCCGAACCAGTCCCCCCAACACAGGAGAGAACCATGAAGTCCCGATTCCCCACCCTCACCGGCGCACTGCTCGTCGGTTGCCTCACCCTCGGTCTCGCCGCCCCGGCGATGGCCCAGGACGACGTCGAACCGGAGGACGGTGCCGAGTCCGAAGAGCACTCGCTGCCGACGCTCAAGCGACGCTGCCACGAGGCGATCGACACGCGGCTCGACGACCTGGCAAAGGCACAGGCACGCGTCGAGAACGTCGTGGCCCTCACACCGGCGCACGAGCTCGCCATCGACGGCATCATCGACGCGACGCAGACCGGGCTGACGGTGCTGCAGAACCAGGTCGAAGCCGCAGACGAGCCCCAGGCCGTCGTTCGCCTGTGCGCCACGGTTGCCCCCGGCTACCGGGTGTACCTCGTCGTCCTTCCCCAGACCCACCTGACGGTCGGCGCCGACCGGTCACAGGCGGCCGTTCGGGCGGGCAGTGACGTGATCGACCAGCTCGATGAGGCCCTCGAGCGGGCCGACGCGGCCGGTGTCGACATCACCGAGGCGCAGGCCCTCCGTGACCAGGCGCTCGTCCATCTCGACGCGGCCAACGCGGCGAACGACGGCATCGCCGATGCGGTCCTCGCGGTCACCCCGGAGAGCTTCAACAACGGTGCCGGTGGCCCGGTCCTCGACGCCGCCCGCGGCGACCTGCGGACGACGCATGCCGAGCTCCAGGCGAGCAGTGCCGACGCGAAGGCAGCGGCTGCCGCCCTTCAGGATGCGCTGAGCGCGGTCGCCTGAGTGTCTCGTTCCGGACCGCTCCTCCGGTCCGACCGGACGGGCATCACGACTTCGGTCGTGGTGCCCGTCTCGCGCGTGGGGGCGCCACTACGGTCTCGTCATGCCGTGGTGGCTCTGGGTACTGGTGATCGTCGGCGGCGCGTTGGTGCTGCTCGCGGTCTACGACCTCAGCCAGAAGAAGCATGCGATCCTGCGGAACTTCCCGATCGTGGGCCATCTTCGCTACCTGCTCGAGAAGATCGGGCCTGAGCTGCGGCAGTACATCGTCACCGACAACGACGAGGAACGGCCGTTCAGCCGTGACCAACGGCGATGGGTCTACTCGTCGGCCAAGGGCGCGAATCCCTACTTCGGATTCGGCACGGACAATCGGACCGACGCGGTCGGCTACCCGATCTTCCGTCACAGCGCCTTCCCGATCGTCCCGACCGACAGACTGGTGGATGACGCGCACGACGCGCTCCCCGGGGCCAAGGTGATCGGTGCCCGCACGGCGCGTCCGGGGGCGTTCCGGCCGGCCTCGATCGTGAACATCTCCGCAATGAGTTTCGGCTCACTCAGCGGACCGGCCATCGAGGCCCTCAACCGGGGCGCTGCGCTCGCGAACTGCACCCACAACACCGGCGAGGGCGGCATCAGCGACCATCACCGCCAGGGCGGCGACCTCGTCTTCCAGATCGGCACCGGGCTATTCGGCGCGCGCGACGACGCCGGCCGGTTCTCGATGGAGGCGCTCCTCGATTCGATCGCGAACACGCCGGTCCGGGCCATCGAGATCAAGCTCAGCCAGGGGGCGAAGCCCGGCCTCGGCGGTGTGCTCCCCGCCGAGAAGGTGACGAAGGAGATCAGCGCGGCGCGCGGCGTGCCCGTCGGCGTGACCGTCCGCAGCCCCAGCCGCCACGCCTCCTTCGACGACGTCGTCGGCCTCGTCGACTTCGTCGAGACGATCGCGGAGGCGACCGGCCTCCCGGTCGGCATCAAGTCGGCCGTCGGCGATCCGCTCTTCTGGTCGGACCTCGCGCGGGTGATGGCGCAGGACGGTCGCGGTCCGGACTTCATCGCCGTGGATGGCGGCGAAGGCGGCACCGGCGCGGCCCCGCTCGTGTTCTCCGACCATGTCGCCCTGCCGTTCCGCGACGGATTCCCGGTCGTGTTCGATGCGTTCGCCCAACGCGGACTGCATCACGACACGGTATTCGTCGGCGCGGGCAAGCTCGGCTTCGTACCGGATGCGGCGATCGCGCTGGCCATGGGCGTCGACCTCATCGCCGTCGGTCGCGAAGCCATGCTGGCCGTGGGCTGCATCCAGGCACAGAAGTGCCACACCGGTCACTGCCCCACCGGCGTGGCGACGCAGCAGCGCCGACTCGTCCGCGGCCTCGACCCGACGGACAAGGCCAACCGGACGGCGGGCTACATCCGGTCACTCCGCCGGGATCTGCTGTCGCTGTCCCACGCCATGGGCGTGGAGCACCCGAGCCTCATCCGGCTGGACCAGATCGCGCTGCGCAGCGCCGACGGCGCAATGGTGGACGGCGACGAGGCGCTTCCGGTGAACCCGCGTTGGTTCGACGACGACCGTCGCGACCGTCTCGTCGCGAACCTGTCGGCCTGACTCAGCTCCAGGAGTCGAGATGGGCTGCGAAGCCGCCCGACTCGATGTTGTTGAACGTCGGATTTGGGGTGACGAACGCGTCGGCGGACTGCCAGAGTCCGGCCTCGACCGCGACCGACGCCCGCTCGTGGTCACCCGCACCCCACTGCACGTAGGACAACATCCCGTCGGGCGATCCGAAGTCCGAACCCTCGTAGAGCGCGGCTTCTCCGCTCGCGGCATCGAGGCCGCCCCAGTGTTCGGCCGCGATGTCCACGGATGCCCCCGCGGCGAGCACCCCGCCGTCGACGACCGTGCCGAGATCGAGGTAGGTGGGGAACTGACAGAGGTTGATGCCGTTCAGGTCCGCATCCTCGTCACCCTGGTTCACGATGGTGACGAAGCCGTCGGGACCGAACTCGACGACCGACACCTGGATGTCGACG